>JAHDIP010000164.1:9428-13905 GCA_020630735.1 Saprospiraceae bacterium
TTTTCATTTTCATTTTTACTTTAATTTTCATTTTCCAGAATGCTAGTAAAAAAAATAGAAGCATACAGAGCCTCCTACAAGAATTATTTACAAAACTATCCTTATTACCAAGAGGATTATAAATGGGAAGCACTCTTGCATTTTCAAAACAATTGGGACATTACCGCCGAAGACTTTGGCGCAATGTATGACAAAAGTCTGCATAGTAATATTTCAAGAAAACTATGGACAAGAAGTGGCTATGAACCCAAGGCAATGATGCTAAAGTTTGTGGCTATGCAACCCGACTATGTGAAGTCTATGTTTCGTGATTTATTTGATGAAAACAAGTCGATAGACAGTAGGGTAGTGCGCTTTGTTTTTTATTGTGACGAATTGTTGAGTATGTACAAACAGAAAAATAAAAACTCAATAGAAAATAATCATGGACACGATAACTATGAAATGATTTTTGTTTATCTTGCTTTTCGTTATCCCGAAAAATATACGCTTTATAATGCGCCAGAATTTAAAGAAATGTTGGTGAAAATTGGGAGTGCAAAAATTCCGCTTTCGCACGATTTGGAGCAATTTGTAAAAGTGACAAAAATTCTTGCTAACTTTCTTAAAAAAGATGAAGAACTGATAGCATTAATAGAACAAAAGAAAACAGGAGAAGAATATTACCAAGATGAAAACTTATTAATGGTGCATGACTTTTATTGGTCGTGCAATCAAGAGCAATTTGAAATAAAAATATAATGGAAACCAATAAGCAAGTACCTAAATTATCAAATTTTGCATTGTTAAAACGGATGCTGAAATTTGTTGATAATCCTATTCCTTTTTTGTTGGAAAATGCAGAAAAGTATAACGGTATCTATAGTATGAATTTAGGTGTATTAAATATAGTTTCTACGAATCACGAATTTGCTCAACACGTTTTACAAAAGAAAAATAAAAACTATAAAAAATCTTATGTACAAACAGATACATTAGGACAATACGTCGGCAAAGGTTTGCTGACTGCCAACGGTGATTATTGGTTGCGTCAACGAAGATTAATTCAACCAGGTTTTCATAGAGAAAAACTAGCAGCATTAGTCGATATTATGCTAGATGAAGTAGACGATTATATACTTAAATTTGAACAATTTGCCAAAGAAAAAAAGGTCTTTGATATATGCCCACTAATGACAGAATTAACCTTTCGTATTGTTTCAAAATCGCTCTTTAGTACAGGTATTAGTGATGCTGAAATGGAACGTTTAGGTAATGATATTACAGAGATTCAAGAATTTTTGGTTAAACAAATAAGGCAGCCTTATTTGGAGTACTGGTTCCGTCTTTCAGGTCAAATAAAGCATACATTAAAAACATCAAAGTCTGCAAGGAATCTAATTGGTGGAATTATTACAGGGCGAAAATCTAGTGGTGAAGAGCACAACGATTTGCTAGATATGCTAATAGCTTCCCGTTATGAAGATACAGGCGAAGGCATGACAGATGAACAGCTATTAGATGAAAGCCTCATCATTTTTCTAGCAGGGCACGAAACGTCAGCAAATGCAATGGCTTGGACTTGGTATTTGTTGAGTCAACATCCTGATGCAGTACAAAAAATAAGAGATGAAATAAAAGAGCATTTGGGAGAGCGAAAACCAACCTTTGCTGATTTGCCCAAAATGCAATATACCATGCAAGTTATCCAAGAGTCGATGCGTATTTATCCACCTGCTTGGCTAACCGATCGAGAAACCATTGAAGATGATGCAATTAATGGTTATCACATTCCAAAAGGAGCACTAGTTTTACCATTTATTTATGGCATCCATCACTCCGAAAAATATTGGGATAAACCCGAAGAATTTAGACCTGAACGCTTTACTAAAGAAGCACAAAAACAACGACCAGCCTATACCTACTTACCATTTGGAGGAGGTCCAAGGCTATGTATCGGAAATAATTTTGCCATGATGGAAATGCAACTCATCGTCATATGTCTAATCCAACGATTCAATTTTAAAACCATCGAAGGACAAAACATAGAATTACTACCACTAGTTACACTTCGTCCAGCCGAAGGCATAAAAATGCAAGTCACTACAATCAATCCGTGAAAATCCGTTTTAAAAAACCACCCCAATTCACGTTCAAGTAAACCGTGAAAATCCGTGTCCAAATAATCCGTAAAAATCCGTGTTAAAGAATCCGTTCCAATCCGTGTTTACACTTTAATAATCAATTTCCCCATTTTATCACCACTAAAAAGGCGGAGAAGAGTATCGGGAAAAGTCTCTATTCCATCTACAATAAATTCTTTTGACTTAAGTTTTCCTTCGCCCATCTTAAAAAACCACCCCAATTCACGTTCAAGTAAACCGTGAAAATCCGTGTCCAAATAATCCGTAAAAATCCGTGTTAAAGAATCCGTTCCAATCCGTGTTTACACTTTAATAATCAATTTCCCCATTTTATCACCACTAAAAAGGCGGAGAAGAGTATCGGGAAAAGTCTCTATTCCATCTACAATAAATTCTTTTGACTTAAGTTTTCCTTCGCCCATCCATTGAGCCATTTGCATAACTGCAGTACCATAATCCTTTGCATAATCCATTACAACCATACCTTCCATTCGTGCACGATTGACGAGCAATGAAAGATAATTACTAGGTCCTTTGACTACGTTATTGTTGTATTGAGAAATAGCACCACAGATCACAATACGAGCTTTCATGTTGATACGAGTAAGCGCAGTGTCAAGAATTTCGCCACCTACATTATCAAAATAAATATCAATTCCTTTTGGGCATTCCCGCTTAATTCCGTCTTTAACCGACTCATTTTTATAATCGATAGCTCCATCGAAACCCAATTCATCTTTAATGTAAGCACATTTTTGTTCACCACCAGCAATACCAACTACCCGACAACCTTTGATTTTAGCGATTTGTCCCACGACACTTCCCACAGCACCTGCAGCACCAGAAACTAAAAGCGTTTCTCCTTCTTTAGGCTGCCCAATGGTAAGCAAACCAAAATAGCCCGTCATACCAGGCATACCAAGTGTACCTAAAAATGTAGGCAAAGGAGCTACTCGACCATCTACCTTATATAATCCTTTTCCATCAGAAACGGCATGCGTTTGTACACCATTCCAACCAGTGACTGTATCTCCAATTTGAAATTTATCATTATTGGAAGCGATAATTTCACCAATTGTTCCAGCACGCATTACTTCTCCGATTTGTACAGGTGGGATATAAGACCTTGTATCGTTAATCCAGCCTCTCATAGCAGGATCTATAGATATATACTTAATCTTAAGTAAAACTTCTCCATCCTCAATTGTAGGTAAATCACTTTTTTTTATCAACCAATTTGCTTTTTGAGGTACACCTGTAGGGCGGCTAGCCAAGAGGATTTGAGTATTGCTATTTTCCATTTATATCAACTTAATGTTTAATATTTAATAAATTATAAAGGTGTAAGATAGGAATATTTATTTTTTTTAATAGCACAGGCAGCATATTTCAAAGTAAAGGCATCTCTATTATGTAGGGAGCTATTTTTGATGTCATTGAGCCGAAGTTTTATCATTAAAACTAAAATAATATCAAAAATATCCTATATGTTAAGAAATTTATTCTAAATTAGCACCAGAATATGAAACACATAATATTTTGCGCTACTGTAAAGCCAACAATTTTTAAGCGCAAAATCACAAAAAAAGTAAGGAATTGTTTCTTTTTTTAGTTAAAACTCCTTACTTTACTGTATTGAAATTTATTGGAAGTAAGAAAGCGCGTGAGAAATGATAGTTTAACTAATACGGAATAGTAAAGTGGAATATTGTATAGTTAATGTTAATTATCATTTTAAAGAGAATAAAACCTTCCAGTAACTGTATTACCCATATATAAGATTTACCTACAAATTTGTCCCTTGATAATCCTATAAAGTAATATAACTTTTAGTTGTCTTAAACGAAGTTATTGTCTTTATTATATATATTAAAATATATAGGCTTGTCTAAAAGAAACTTCTTTGAAGTTAAACAAGGAGTTTCTTAGAGTTAAGAAAGTTACAGATGTCGTTGTTATTGTGTAAACTCTTCCAGGCCATTCAATCAAATAACACAAAATTAAGTGAACAGTAATGCATTCAATTGCAAAGTAAAACTAGTAAATATCCATTATTGGATACTACTATAATTATAAACGGCTCATATGTCTTTGTGGGAAGACATAATGGGCATTGCTTGTTTATTAAACAAGCATCTTTATTTTGAGAATGAATTTGCGTGGAAATGCTTTTAAGAGGAGAGATGATTTTTTCATCTATTACTTTTAAAAAAGCTTGAACCAGAACAAACTTCAAGCACAAAGGAACTTTAAAAGCACTGCAAAAACTATGAACTTTAAATTGCCATTAGACTCATTAAATAGCCATTCGTATGTCTGCGAAATGGCTTTCCTATGTATATATATAAAAAGTC
>JAHDIP010000165.1 GCA_020630735.1 Saprospiraceae bacterium
GCTATTAGAGCTTATTTAGCATCTATAAGTTTTGCTGATGATATGGTCGGTCAATTAATAGATGAATTAGATCGTTCAAAACATAAAGATAACACAATTGTAGTACTTTGGTCTGACCATGGTTATCATTTAGGAGAAAAACTACATTGGCATAAGTTTACGCTTTGGGAGCAAGCATGTCATGTACCTTTTCTGATACATTATCCTAAAATGTTTAAACCACAATCATATGAAAAGCCAGTTTCATTATTAGATATTTTCCCTACCTTGATAGATATGGTGGATATAAAAACGAATGCTAAACTTGATGGAAAATCATTATTACCTCAAATTGCAGATCCAGAACTTGCAGATCAGAACCCTGCAATTACGGTATGGGATCATGGTAACTGTGCCGTCAGATGGAAAGAATGGCGATATATAAGATATTTGAATAATGCTAAAGAATTATATCATTTACCGTCTGATCCCCATGAGCATGATAATTTATTATATAAACGAGAACAAGCTTTAAAGGAACATTTACAAACAGCAGATAAACTTGATGCAATGTTACCAAGTTTAAAAGAATTATATGCAGAACTTCCTACGGCGCTTAAAAAAGGAAAATATAGTTTCTTAGAGAAAAAATAATTTTTCCTAAAATATTTTTTCGGCTGTTAATTATCAATGCACCAATATCTTTCGAGTACCCATATCATCCACTGTGATGAAATAAACATTGGGTTCAAGCATACTGATGTCTAAATATTTCATGCCGCCATTTCCGGTCGTTTCTACCCTTGTTCTACCCATTGTATCCGTTATTTTGATGTTGATGATTTTTCCAGTATTCCAACTTAGGTGGACAAAGTCACTTGACGGATTTGGATATAAACTGACATTAAAAATAGGAGGTGTACTAGTAGCGACCAACTCATCACAGTATTCTTCATTAGGATTCAGTTCCAAGAAAGAAGTTGCTGTCAGATCTTTTCCATCGAAAGCTGAATAGTTCATTGGGTAACGAAAAGCTCTAAATGTTAGGTTGTCATTTAGCTCTAATACTGTACCTTGCTCTACTGGCTGCCCCTGCATGAATGGTACAACATATTCCCACACTAAATCATTATTAGGCGTAAGCTCTACGATATAACCTTGGCGACCACTACAAGACAATACATTGCCATTTGGCAATAATTGTGCACTAGATAAACCCGTAGAATGAAAGTCGGTAGGAGTAGGGTGTGTTATTGTATTTTGAAATTCGTAAGGCGGAAAGGTACCTTGAAATGGTTGGTAATCGGTCAAGTACATATTCCAAGAAGTTTCGAAAATTTCGATAGATGAAAAATCTTCTCCAACTCTATTATTAAAACAAACTACATGATCGAAAAAGGGATGCGTATTGGGTATAAATTCATTTGACCAATGTGCATCGTGTTGATAAAATAAAATTTGATCTGTAGAGTCTCCCATCTGGTAGGCTTGTTGATTTCCTGCTCGGTACAAAAGATCACCACCATGGTTAGAGTTGCCGCCTACATGACCTGCGGATTGTTCTGTTGTTGTTGAGTGATCAATAATCCAAATTTCATGGAAGGTCGGAACGCTGATCATAATCTGATTGAGTTCTGGTCGGAAGTCCAGTGCATTACTATGCATCCAATCCGATTTTCCCTCATTAGTATCCCAGTTAATATCTATTAGTTCAGGATGTTCACTCACTACTCCATAGTTTGCTTTTGTTTCGTCATAATCTTGAATGAGGTGATCCCATGCATGCCATTCCCAAACGATTTCATCGGTATTAGGATTGACTTCAAAAACATAGTCGGGCCAAAGTACTTCTTGGTTGAGTAAGTCTGGTCTTCTACCTTGAGCAATAGCTTCTTCATTTGATTTTTTCTCCCAAGCCAACATCAAAATATTTCCGTTTGGAATAAGTGCAATGTCGTGATGTAGACGAGCATTTTCATCATTCAATTCAAACGACCAAAGCAAGTCATTTTCCCAAGAACGAATTTCGACAATGGCGCCACCGCCACCTGCCCAAATCTCATCGTCTATGACAGAGGCATCTCTTTTAGTTTTTACGATACTGCCATCATCTCGAAGATAAACGGTATTACCTGGTCTGAAATTTTCTTCATCTTCCCAAGTGTGTACCACTTCGCCACAGTTGTTCAACAGATAAATATTGGGCTGGTTATGTGGATAAATCAGGGTATATCCTTGGTACGATTGTGCTATATCATAACTCAATAAACCAACTGTGTTTTGAGCACTTGTATAGTTGATGTATAGAAAACTTATAATGAGTAATAATGCTATTTTTTTCATGTGTTTGAAATTCTAATTTTGTTAGTTTTAACATAGGGTGTATCTTGGAGATACGCCCTATGTTTTTCATTGCTTATGCTGTTTGTTAAGATAAAATAATAATTTCTTACTGTAATACAATTTTAGTTGTCGTCCACTTATTCGTTTTATTATCTACCAATTTTAAAACATAAAACCCTCGTGGTAATTGATGAACTGAAAATTGGTGATTTGTAGTTACCTTTTGCTGTTGCTTAAGAACACGACCTTGTATATCTATTAAGCTAAAATCAAAAGTATTATTATTTGTGTTTTGTATTAAAATTTCATCAGAAGTGTTTTGGTGTATAACCGAAAAAGCACTTTCTGAAAGAACGAGTGGATTGATACTTGTCGTCATCGTATCGCCTAAGAGTTGACAATCGTAAACACTAATGTCATTGGGGACGAGTCCTTGAGGCGTAAGGTCTTTGCCTTCAAATGCAGGATAATCGAGAGAATATTTTTCTGCTCTAAAAAGGTAGTATGCTTGAGGTACCGTATATTCCCAAACCAACTCACCAGCAGGATTTATTTCTAATAAACGACCATCTATTCCTTCTGTAATAAAAATGTTACCGTTGGGTAAGACTTCAGCACCAGAAGTATAGTCTGAGAAAAATGCTGTATTGGTATGCACCTCGCTATACTCTATAGGGGCAACTGCAGGCTCATATGCTGCACCAGCTTCCAAAACATAGTTTCCGTCATTGTCCATTGTTGGGGCAATAATAGGAACGGTAGAATAGTTGGAATAGAAATCAACGCCTGGACGATCTAGTCCATTATTATAGCAAATAATTTTACCTGTGTGTTCACCCTCTGTTATCCAATTAGGATTGTGTTGGAAATAAAGTATACGATCCTCTGAAGTACCACGACCATAGTTTTCAGGATTACCCCAACGATATAAAATATCGCCACCTTTTCCAGCATTGCCACCAGTAGAACCTGCCGCTTCTTCAGTAGTAGTAGAATGATCTATAATAACTATTTCACTCATTTTTCGAACACTCAAAATAATCTGATCTAAGGCAGGATTATAGTCCATACCATTAATCATGAAAGATTCTGTCCAAGTCCAATCAACTGTTGCAATAGCATCCATGTTGAGGAGTTGGGGGTTGTCAACAATGGGCCCATAGTTAGGAGCATTAGCATCTCGCTCTTGAATAACATGATCTGCAATATTCCATTCCCAAACAATTTCTCCAGTCTCTCTATCTAATTCTACTACCACATCCACTTCGGTAGGATCGGTGAAGCTAAGATCATAACCAATACCCGTAAACTGATCTTCGGAGAAATCTTTTCTACCAACACACAAGTAGTTACCAGAAGGAAGTAAGACTACTTCGTATGATAATCGGAGAGAAGGATCATTATGAAAAACTTCGTTGACAGTATTGTCATTCCAATCTTTTTCTCTGATTGATAGTTGCGTTAAATATAGGATATTTCCGTTGGGTAATATCTTGGTAAGGTTATAGCCATTAGAAGCATTCCAAGTATTGACAACATACCCACAGTTATCTATAAGGTAGGTTGTGCCTCCTTTTTTAAAGGTGGTATAACTTTCCATAGCATCTGGACTATTTAAAGTTATACCATATTGTGCTTGGAGCGAATCTTGAAAGCTTAATAGAAAAAATAAAAAGGATAATACAGTAAGTTTATTTTTCATGTGGTTATTATTTTTTTGTTGAAATCCTCTTCGCTATTTTAACTCATTGGATCACTTGGAGTGATCTGATGAGTAGCTTTCGATGGACTAAGATAAAGACAGTAGATTTGGTTTAGCTTTAGCTTTTAACCATCCCCTTATAAACTTTAAGTTTAGTCATGGACATTTCATTACTTAATTTTAGGGAATAATAATTTTTTGACTAAACCATTGAGATGTTTTTTTGTCTATTAGTTTTAAAACATAAAAACCTGAGGGAATACCATCTACTGAAAAACGATGATTAGTACTTACATTTTGTTGCTCTATGATTTGTCTTCCTTGCAAATTTACCAAACTATAATTAAAATCTCTGTCGCTTGTATTAGTAATTTGAATTTCTTTAGCATTGGTAAAATGAACGACAGAAAAAGCACTTTCGTTTAGGAGTACATCTTGGGCTGTTGTCATTGTATCAGAGGCAAGTTGGCAGTCATAAGTACTAAAATCACCAGGTAGTTTTATTTCAGTAGAGTTTAAGTCTATCCCTTCAAACCCAATATAATCACTACTATATTTTTCAGCTCTGAAAAGATAAAAGACACTAGGGACATGATATTCCCATAAAATTTCTCCATCTGGATTGATTTCAAAAAGTCGACTATTAAGTCCTTCTGTAATAAAAATATTTTCGTTAGGTAGTACTTCTGCGCCAGAAGTATAATCAGAAAAAAATTCTGTACCAGTATGTACTTCGCTATATTCTATTGGAGCGATAGCTGGCTCAAAAGCAGCATCATCTACTAAAATATAACTTCCATCATCATCCATTTCAGGATCGATAATGGGTACTGTAGAATAGTTTTGACCATAAGGTACAGGACGATCAAGACCATTGTTAAAGCAAATGATTTTGCCTTCATGTTCGCCTTGAGTGATCCAGTTTGGGTTGTGTTGATAGTATAAAATACGATCATTAGCCGTACCTCTACCATAATTTTCAGGATTACCCCAACGATATAGAATATCACCTCCTTTCCCAGCATTACCGCCTGTAGAGCCTGCCGCTTCAGCTGTAGTAGTAGAATGATCTATGATCACAATTTCTCCCATTTTTCGAACACTCAAAATAATTTGATCAAGAGTAGGATTATAGTCCATGCCATTTATCATAAACGATTCTTGCCAAGTCCAATCTACTGTTCCGATAGCATCCATGTTAAGTAGCTGCGGATTGTCGGCAATAGAACCATAGTTAGGCAGACTAGCATCACGTTCTTGAATAACATGGTCTGCAATATTCCATTCCCAAACAACTTCACCTGTCGTTCTATCTAATTCAACTACTACATCAATTTCATCTGGACTTGTAAAAGTAATATCGTAACCGATATTTAAGAAATCAGTATTAGAAAAATCTCTTCTACCTACAGAAAGGTAATTACCTGAAGGCAATAAAATTACTTCGTATCTTAGGTGAAGATTACTTTCATTAATCGATACAACATTGACGAAATTATCATCCCAATCTTTTTCATAAACATTGTCGTTATTGAGGAATAATAAATTTCCATTTGGCAATATTTTTGGAACAACTGGATTTCCAAATACAGGTGTTTGCCAAGTATTGATAATTTCACCACAATTATTGATTAGGTAAGTATCGTTGTTTATTTCAAAAATGGTATAACCTTCTGTTGCTTCTGGCGTATTGAGAGTAGTGCCTGTTTGGGCATTCGATATTTGATAAGAAACGATTAGCAAAATAAAAGAATAGACTAGGAGGATAAATGTATGTTTCATAAGTTTAAGATTTTTATAGCATTGTTAGCTTTAGCTTGTACTATTTATTAGTACAAGCTAAAGTATGGGATGACTACTGGATCTATATTCCGATTAACGAATAAATAAGCAAAGGTGAAAAGCAATTTCATTTATAAAGGTATAAACTATTGCTATTCTTTGTATCATAAATTTATTGAATAACAATTTTATGACTAGCCCAATGATTCGTCTTTTTATCTATTAATCGAATGACATAGACACCTGAAGTTAACCGATCAACTGAAAGTTGATGTTGTGCATTAGTAGATAATAATTGTGCTATAGCATAGCCTTGGATACTAAACAATTCAATATCAAATTGGTTGCCTGCTGTATTATTAATTTGGATTTGCTTTGCATCTCTAAGTTGAGCAAGAGTAAAAGTGCTTTCTGCAAGAATTAATTGATTGGTGCTTGTTGTCATGGTATCTATAGGGTGGCACTCATGTGTGCTATTATCGCCAGATACAAGCTCACCTGTAGGAGTTAAGTCTTGACCATCAAAGCCAGAATAATCGCTAGCATATCGATCTGAACGGTAAAGAAAAGAAGAAGAAGGAACTTGATAATCCCAAATTATTTCACCCGCAGGGTTCAACTCTATTAAGCGATCTAGTTCTCCTAAGGTAATTGCTATATGTCCATTTGGTAGAATAGTTGCACCAGAAGTATAGTCTGAGTAAAAGTCGGTACCTGTATGTACTTTACTATATTCTACTTCGGCAATGGCGGGTTCAAAGGCTGCATTTTCTTCTAAAATATAATGGCCATTTTCATCTATTGGAGGACTAATTATGGGAACGGTAGAATAGTTTTCATCCCACTCAACATCTGGACGACCTAAGCCATTATTAAAGCAAATAATTTTACCTTGATGTTCGCCATATTTTATCCAATTAGGATTATGTTGAAAATATAGCGTACGATCTTCTTCAGTACCTCTACCATAATTTTGTGGATTACCCCAACGATATAAAATATCGCCACCTTTACCATAAATACCACCAGTAGAGCCAGCGGCTTCTTCAGTAGTGGTCGTATGGTCAATGATGACTATCTCACTCATTTTTCGAACACTCAAAATAATTTGATCAAGTTCTGAATTATACTCCATACTATTTATCATAAATGATTCTTCCCAACTCCAATCAATGGTGCCAATGGCATCCATGTTGAGTAATTGTGGATTATCGAAAATAGAACCATAATTAGCTAAATTTGGATCACGTTCTTGGATCACATGGTCGATGATATTCCACTCCCAAACGATTTCTCCAGTATTTCTATCCATTTCAACAACGACATCTACTAGCCAAGGATCGGTATATGGAATATCATATCCGATATCTAAAAATTCTTGTTCGGAAAAATTTCTACGACCAACGCTTAGATAATTGCCAGAAGGAAGTATAATAACATCATATCTCAATTCTAAATCAGAATCATTATGTGATACTTCATTAACTATATTCCCATCCCAATCTTGTTCATAAACAGTATTTTCATCTTTATATAAAATATTACCGTTCGGAAGTAACTTTGTTTGATGATAATATTTTGAGGCATCCCAAGTGTTGATGACTTCACCACAATTATTGACTAAATAAGTATGTTGGTTAAAATTATCGTCATAAGCATTGAACAAGTTGTATGCTTCTGTAGTTTCTTCCGTAAGTATTGTAGTACCTTCTACCTGTGCTGATAGATAGTTAAAAGTGCCAAGAAAGGCAATAAAAAAGATAGTTTTGATAATTGAGTAATTTTTCATAAGCTTTAATTTTTATTATAAACAGAGTAAACTTTGCTATGTAAATATAACTACTCTAGCTCAGATTTCATTTTAAATATTCGTTAAAATTTCCTATATTAAGACAATAAACCGAAATTAAAATATAATTTCAATTAATTTTAGTGATCTTTATAAGTAATAAATTCTGAATATACCTCAATTACTTATTTAACCATCTGGCTATGAAAAATATAATTTTTATTCTGTTTTTATTTTGTTCTATTCCATCCTATAGTCAAATAGTTTTTGATGGTTGTGTAACGATTGATTTTGAATCGATACCTAATGAAACTCCTTTTAGTGGCTTGGTCATTAATGATCAGTTTTTAGATACGATTGGTCTTTCCTTTTCTTTAGAAACAGGTGGGTTTCCAGTATTGGCTTCCGTAGGTAGTCCTGTAGAAGCCTTTGCTAGTGCATGGGGAGATGATACGCCTGCTCCTGGGGTTGACTTAGGTTCCTTCTTTTTGACCGATGATGGGGTACTTGCTGGTTTAGATTCGCCTCCTATTATATTAGAATTTGAAGAACCAGTTGATAGCTTTGGAGGCTGCATATTAGATATGGATTTAGGAGAAGTATTTATCATACATGCTAGAGGTCCGAATGAAGAACTTATATTAGTAGATACCGTTCAGGCTGGTGACCCAGGCACTGGAGACGGAGCACTTACCTGTTGGGGTTTTAATTTTAATGGCTGCGAAGGCACTATCCACTCTATTCGTTTTGAAGGTAAACGTGATACGCCAGGAAGTTTTGGTATGGGTTTAGAGAATTTAAGTTTTTGCCTTACTGGGGTCGATATTGTCAATCTCATTGATGTACAAACGACGCCCATCACCTGTTCGGGCTTGCCTGGTAGTGCAACATTGATAAATTTGGGAAGCGATACCTATGAATATTCTATAAATGGTAGTCCTTTTCAAACTGATCCCACCTTTGAAGGATTAGACTTAGGAGAGTATACTGTAGTTATACGAGATGAAGAAGGTTGCGAAGCAGAAGTGAATTTAGATATTGGCGAACCTGTAGGTGTTCTCGTTAGTGATATTGCTGGGAATAATGATTTTTGCAACCTTGGTGTTGGGTCCTTCGAAGTATTTGTCTCTAATTTTGATGTAGTAAGTTATTCCCTCGATAGTATCAATTTTCAAGACAGTCCTGTTTTTGAAAATGTCCCTGCTGGTACTTATACCGTATATCTAACAGAACCTGGTGGTTGTGTCGGACAAGAAACAATCGTGATTGATAATGTTGATTTATTGATTTCAGATGTTGCTACTACCAATACCATTTGCGATCAACCAAACGGAACATTAACCGTTACACCTTCTTATACCGATGGTGTTAGTTATTCGATAGATGGGGTCAATTTTCAAGAAAACCCAGTATTCGAAAATTTAGTACCAAATACCTATACTGTTACTGTAATAGATGTCAATGGTTGTGAAGTAAGCTCGACAGGTGTAATAGTAAATGATGAATTGTTGGTTACTAATATTAATGTTACAGGTATAGGCTGTGAAGAAAGTAGTGGAGCATTAGAAATTGAATCTTCCTATACGCAAGGCTTAACTTATACTTTAGATGGAATTAACTTTCAGTCTGAAAATATTTTCACAACACTTCCTGCAGGAGATTATGCTATAACGATAACGGATGCTTTTGGATGTTCCGATACAGGTACCGCTACTATACCTCCTGGTAATCCCCTGCTTATTGATGACGTAACGATTATAGATGATTATTGTAACGATAGTAATGGAACAGTTACGCTTATTGCAAGTGGTGGCACTGGGAATTATGAATATGCTATAAATGAAAATCCATTTCAGCAAGCTCCTACTTTGACAAATTTAGCAGCAGGATTATATACAGCAACTGTTCAAGATGATAATGGATGTACGGCTGCTACAGAAGTAGATATACCTCCTGGGGTACCAATTGTAATAAATGAAGTACAACCAGTAGATCCAACTTGCCAAGAAATCTATGGGTCGATATCGCTTACGGCTAGTGGAGGGAATGGTTCTTTTACCTATTCGATCAATTCAGAGAATCCTCAAACTTTTCCTGCTTTTTACAACCTAGATGGAGGAGATTATAATATTGTGATAACTGATGCAGAAGGATGCCAAGACTCTGCACAAGCACTTTTGACCTTACCTATTTGTCCGATCTATATTCCAAATGCTTTTTCTCCAAATGCGGATGGTATCAATGATTTTTTTGAGGCCTTTACCAATAGCAATTATGATGTAGGTGTTATTCGGTATGCTATCTTTGATCGTTGGGGAGAACTTCTTTGGGATAGTTCTGCTTTTACACTGCATACCGCTTCCTCTAATCATTGGTGGGATGGAAATTTTAGAGGTAGACCATGTATGGTTGGAGTTTACGTTTACCTAATTGAAGTAGAATATCATAATGGGACAACCGAATTATTTGCAGGAGATCTTACTTTATTACGATGATGAAAAAAATATAAGATTTAATTTTTGTTATTCAAACTGAAGAGGCTAAGCCAAATCAACGGTCTCTAAAAAGCGTCTTTTTATCTTATTTTCTTATCTTGTAAAGATAATGATCAAATAGACCAGATGAATTACGCTCCATTATATGCTTGGTTGTGCTTTTATTTATGCTTGTTGTGTACATATGGTAATGTATATGCACAAGAATCTGTGGAGCAAGCTGATTTAAAAAATAAATTTGCTCAAGTAGAAGTGTTCATGAATTCATTCAAAAATGATAGTGCACTTATTATTCTGAAGGATCTTATTTTAGAATTAACAGATAGAGAGCAGCTCAATACCCCATTTGGTTTGAGGGTGCAAAATAGAGAAGCAGAAGCCTTAGAAAAAGATAATCAAAACGAAGAAGCGATAGAAAAACTCTTACATGTTTTGGATGTAAGTAAAAAGAATAAGCAATGGGATGTACTGGCACATGCTTATCTTTCGCTTGCACGACTACACGAAAAGTTAGGTCGAAAAGAAAACTGTATACAGCGCTTGAGAGAAGCAGAGGCGACAATTACAACAAACAAATTAGACTCTATTTATCCTCGATATTCACTTCGTATTTCTTCCTATTACAGAGTGTTTGATATTGATGTAGATTCAGCAATATATTATGCCAACCAAGTATTAATTACAGCTCCAAAGTTTAAACTTAAAGAAGAAGAAGCGGTCGGTCATCTTTTGATGGGAATGTTGCTAGATGACGATTCTTATAAAGAGATCATTAGACATTACAATGCTGCTGGTTGGCATTGGCTTAAGACGGAAGACTATACAGGTTATTGTGCAATTTTAGGAAATTTATCTAGTATTTATATGGATATAAATGAACCTGAAAGAGCATTAATTTACAATGATTCTTCGCTTATAGCGGCAAAAAAGGCAACGGCGATGGGAAACGATGGAGCTTGGATGTACTATGCTAATTACAAAGAACGAGGAACTATCTTAAAGATATTGGGACAGTATGATTCTGCTTGGCACTATATGGAAAAAGGGTATAGAATGGAATTGGATGATGTCTATCAAACTAATAATGAAAAGGTTGTAGAAATAGAGGCTAAGTATAACGATTCTAAGAAATCTAAAAAAATATTAGAACAATCTAAATTGATTGAATATGAACAAGACAGAAGAAATGTTTTGTTAAGAGTATTTATCATCTTTTTCTTTTTAGCACTTCTTTTAGCCTATTATTATTTTAGTCTGCGAAAGGCCAATAGAAAAATGCAAAAACAACGCTTAACTATTGAGCAGTACAATAGAGAACTTTCCAGTTCTTTAGATCAACAAATGGTATTGCAAGGTGAAATTCATCATCGAGTAAAAAATAATTTACAAGTAATTATAAGTCTGCTCGAATTGCAAATGGATGAAACCGATAATCAAAAAATACACAAAAGTTTCAAAGCAATGTCTGGTCGAATTTATAGTATGGCAGCTATTCATGAAATACTATACCAGCAAGAAGGACTTACCCGTGTTGACTTTTATGATTATATCAATACATTGTGTAAGCATCATAGTAAATTTTCAAAATCAGATGAAGAAACGGTTTTTAACCTAGATATAAAGGAACAATCTTATAACCTTGGAACTTCTATGCCTCTAGGAATTATCATTACAGAGCTGCTAACGAATAGCCTGAAATATGCCCGAGTTAGAAATCAAGCACTTGTTATAAGTATAAAATTAGAAAAAATGGAAGAAGGCTTTTGCCTGACATATAAAGATAATGGGCCTGGTTTTTCTAATGGAAAAATCGAAGAACGAGAAGGAGGCTTAGGTTCCTATTTATTGAAAAGTATGAGCCGTCAGCTAAGGGGATATTTAGAAAGTAAAAATGATGAAGGGGCATTATATAAAGTCTATTTTTTCGAAAAAAATGGTTAAAAATAATTTGCGTTTTTGAGAACTATCATTTTTGTATTAATTATATGTGTTTTTCTCTTTTTTTTATATTTTTTCTGTGAAAGATGCAAAAGGTTAGAAAATTTACTTAACTTTATAATCATAAATTTTACATCCTTGTAAAAAAAAATAAGCTGTACGAATTTTTCTTACACAAATAGTAACAGCACAAAACTACAATTAACATACAAAAAATAAAAGTGGTTTTCGTATTCCCAAACGATCAAAACCACTAAGTATCAATCAACAGCTACCTACAGTTGATTTGATAACTGAATTACAGGTAAGTTTACTTACCATTTACACTTCCCAAGCAATATAGCTTTTATTACAAATACTAATACTTGAATAAAATTATACTAGAAAGTTTTTTGGCATTAAAAGTATTCACTTTTAGTTAAAAATACTATTGTCTAATAATTTGAAGAAATAAATTTCTTGTACAAAAGAACAGGAAATTTACGTTTTGGTATACTTAAAATAGATATGTCAAAATAGTTTTATGAGCTAAAAAGTAGGATTTTTTTACCAGTCGAGAAACACACAGAGCCTAAGACCCTTAGGTATTTAGGCGAATGAGTGAACGATTCCTTTAGGATAAAAGTCTAGTAGACTTTTAAGAGAAGGAACCATTTGTAGCTGCGATAGCCAACGATGAATGGTAGAAAAAGATTGTTTTTAGCCATACAAAATTATTTGATATAAAGTCTAATAACTCCGATAAAAAACAATCAAATGAAAGCATTAAAAATTCTAATCGTAGAGGATGAGATTCTCATAGCGGATAATATTAAGCGTTATCTTAATCGAAAAGGTCACGATGTAGTAGGTATCGCAATATCATACAAAGAAGCTATAGACTTATACCTAGAAAAAAGCCCTGACATTGCAATATTAGATATTAAATTAAGCGGGCCTAAAACAGGTATTGATGTAGCGAAATTTATCCAGAAACAAAACAAAAAAATACCATTTATATTTCTGACGTCGCAAATGGACGTGAATAATATTAATGAGGCCAAAGATACTTTTCCAGCAGGTTATCTATCTAAACCAATCCAAAAAGATAGTCTTTATGCTACTATAGAAATAGCAATGCACAAACAGATTTTGATAAATAAGAATTTAGATATTGCTTTGTCAGATGGCATAAAAAAATATAAAGTACCTATAAATGAAATCTTATTTTTGCAAGCAGACCACGTTTATGTGAAAGTGTATATTGCAAATAATAAACATATTGTACTTCGTAGTGCTTTTAAAGATTTATTGGAGCGCCTTCCAAAAGAACAATTTATTCAAACTCACCGTAGCTTTATTATAAATATAGACCACATTAACCGTTGGGATAATGAGTCGATTTATATACAAGAAAACATCATTCCGATTAGTAGATCCCGAAAAAAAGAACTCCAACTAAAATTAAAAATAGGCTAATTGTTACCATTTAGAACAAGAAAACAACCATTTAGAACATTTGAAATCGTAAAGTTGATAATGTGTTACGAATCACCTTATCTTTAACTAAACTAATAAAGAATTTTAACTTTGTATATACTTAAAGTATTTCTGTAGGATACTTTTAGTTTGTATCAAATGACTTTCGAGTGACCGAATAGTTA
>JAHDIP010000166.1 GCA_020630735.1 Saprospiraceae bacterium
AATCCAAAAAATCATAAATACGGTTAGCCCCAAAGCAGAGATGTCAATTGAATACTCTACAATTTCTACATGTGACAAATCAAATATAAAGGTGGAGATACTTAAAAAATGAATTAGAATGTGCAGTCCAAAAATGCTTTTCAACCAAGTAAGGGATTTGCTGTCTAAATCAGAATAAAAATCAGCAAGTTTCTCCTCATGATTTTGCAATATTCTGAAAGCATAAACCATTAATGCAATTTCCAAAAAGTAAATGGTTGCTTCATAGTTGGTCACGGTATTTTCTGTCAAAAATAAACCGTCAGAATGTAGCAATACATTATGAATTATACCTGGAATAAAAAGTAAGTAGTGCCAATTTTCAATCTTTTTGTTGATAGTGGCGTGTAAATAGAAGAACAAAAAAGGTAGGGCAAATAAAAAGGGTTCAACTATAAATAAAGAAATGCCTAATTCTTCCTCAATTGGTAATTCTGAAAGAAAATCGTTGAAAATTTGGACAACTATACTCCACAAAAATAATCCAAGGTAGATGTTTGCTTTTTTATTCTTTGACTTAATGCTAAAGAATAGTATGCTCAGAACTATTGCATTTGAAAATACAAATACATAGACAAAAAAATTAATAAAATCAACTGCTCCCATTTAATATTGATGATTATTCGTTTTTCTTTACAAGACAATTCAATTGATGTTTATACTATTAAAACAAGGATGTAATATTTTACCCTACCGAAGGTCTATTTTTTTTAAAAGATATTTTTTGATTGGTACTAAATACCCAACTAATCCGTGGTCAATATCTGCCACAATTCTCTTTTCCTTTTCAATCAAAAACCACTGTCCGATTATTATACACCAAAATTTTATGATTCAAATCCTTCGCAATTCCTTTTGATAAGACAATCTTCTCAATATCTTTTCCCTTACGAATAAAATCTCTTACCTTCTCTCGATGAGAAACATAAGCAACACCTTGTTCAATAATAGGTCCTGCATCGAGATCAGCGGTAACATAATGACTCGTAGCACCAATAATTTTAACTCCACGTTGGTGAGCTGCATGATAAGGTTTTGATCCAACAAAAGCAGGCAAGAAGGAATGATGAATGTTGATGATTTTGTTAGGATAATGGCTAATAAAATCATCAGTTACAATTTGCATATAGCGAGCAAAAACAATGAGGTCGATATTTTCTTTTTTCAATAATGCGAGTTGCTTTGCTTCCTGTTCAGCTTTGTTTTCTTTCGTCATTGGAAAATGGTAGAACGGAATGCTAAACTGTTCAGCAATCGGTTTCAATTTTTCGTGATTGCTAACAATGAACGGAATTTCGATATTCCATTCTTTAGACTGATAGCGGTACAAAATATCATACAAACAATGCGAAAGCTTCGTAACAAAAATAGCCATTCGCTTCTTCTGATCAGAAAAGTGCAAGGTCCATTCCATTTGAAATTTCTTTGCAATCAAAGTATCGAAATACTCGCCAATTTTATCGGGACTAATAAGGAAGTTTTCCAAATCCCATTTTATACGCATGAAAAAATGGTCAGAAGCAGCATCTGTATGTTGATCTAAGTAAATGATATTGCCCTCATTCTCAAAAATAAAATCAGTAACAGATCGAATAATTCCTTTTTTGTCAGGGCAGTGGATGAGTAAAACGGCTGTATTTTTTTTCATGACTAATTAATTCAACGGTAAAAAAGAAGCATTTAAATTATTTTGTTTGGCTAATAAAAATTGCTTACCTGTTTCGGCAATAGTTTGCTGTATGGGTGTATATCGAAAACCAAGCGTATCAATTGATTTTTGATTTTGATAAAAATAACTATGCGCAGTATGGGTCGCTGTCTCTTTTGTAATAAGCGGACGACTATTAAATAGCCGAGATTTTATCCACTCCAGTCGCCAAGCAATGCCTTGGATTAGTGAATTGACTTTTATGCTTGGTGCTTTTTTATTTAATACATTTGCGATTTCATTGTATAAGTTTTGGTAACTTAAATTTTCGCCATTAGCGATAAAACGTTCCTCCTTTATGGGGCTCTCCATAATGTCGATCATCATGCGAGCGACATCGCGAACATCTACAAAACCAGTTGTCCCTTTCGGGTAAAACTTAAAATTATTCCATACCTGTTGAAAAACCTTTGAAGCTCCTTGATCCCAAAAACCACTTCCCAAAATAACAGACGGATTTACAATTGCAGCGTTTAGTCCCTCCGCTATTCCTCGCCAAACTTCTTGTTCTGCTTGATATTTGCTAATCGCATAATTCGAGTTGAGTTTACTACGCTCCCATTTATTTTTCTCGTTAATATTACTTTGTTTTTTTACTCGGCCAATTGCAGCAATTGAACTGACATAAACCATTTTTTCTATTGAAGAATCTAAAGCTACATCAACAATATTTTCAGTTCCTTCTTGATTGATCAAGGTCATTAAATTGACATCTCTTGGGTCGTGAGAAATCATAGCTGCACAATGGTAGATTTGATCTACTTCTTGCATTGCTTCCATTAGTAAACCCGTATCTAAAATATCACCTTCTAACCAATCGACTTTATCTTTTACCGATTCTACCAAAGCCATCGAACTCGTATCTCGTTTCAATGCGAGTACGCTATAGTTTTTTTTGACCAAATACCGTAAAAGGTAAGAGCCCAAAAAACCAGTAGCACCCGTTACAAAAACTTTTTTACTCGTTGGCATTAAATTGTTTTTTTGCTTCCTTGAAAAATTGCACCACCAATTGTATCCCGTTTTGCACCAGTTACACTTTGCATACAGTTCGGAATGTTTTCTACGCGCAACACACCCATGAGTGCCATTAATATTGCTTCTTTAAATTCGATGATGTTTCGTTCTGGTATAATGATTTCAACCGTTTGTTTTTCGTTACAATACTTTTGGATAGAATTGATCAAAAATGTATTCAATGCACCACCACCTGTTATAAACAATTTAAAGGTAGACTTTTTTATTTTTTCTGTCAAAATAATTTGCTCAATAGATTGCGCTGTTTGATAAGCGATAAAATCAGTATATGTTCGTAGCTTATCTTCTGAAGAAGCTTCGTCTTGCATCAGCGTTGGCAAAAAGGATTGTTGAATCCAAGAATTGTCCAATGACTTGGGATAGGGGAGTGTGAAATAATCAATTTCTTGCATCGCTCCAAAAAGTTCTTGATCCATAGTAGCTTTAGCCGCAATCGCACCATCTTTATCAAAATCAAAACCGAGTTGTAAAGCTAGAGCATTCAAAACCTGATTGGCAGGAGCGGTATCGAAGGCAATAAATTTACCATTCGCATTGCAAGTGATATTGGCAATGCCACCAATGTTCATATAGAAATCGTAGCCTTCAAATAATAGTTTGTCAGCAATAGGCGCAAGCGGCGTTCCTTCACCATTGATCGCAATATCTTGTGTCCGAAAATTATTAATAACAGGAAAACCCGTAACTGCTGCAAGAGCAGCACCATCGCCAATCTGCATGGTCATCCGTTGGTCAGGATAATGAAAAACCGTATGCCCATGCGAAGCAATAAAATCAGGATCAATATAGTTTTTTTGGATAAAAGCATTAACCAGTTCACCCATGTAATGCCCGAAGTAAGTATGCGTTTTGGAAAACGAAAGAGCATCTTGCTTAGGCAAATGATACAAGCGAGCCACCCATTGTTCCGAAAAAGGAACCGTTTCAGCATGAACGAGTTGCCATTCAACTTTGGGAGATTGCCTAGGATCATCTTGTGAAACCCGAAAAGTACAATAAGCAATATCAAGTCCATCTAATGAACTACCAGACATCAAGCCAATACTATGATAGGTTTTACTTATCATCGCTAAATTTCATCGTGTATTCTGCTACAGCTTTTATTTGCTTTTCTGTAAGAATACCTTTAAAAGGAGTCATCAATTTTCGACCATTTGTAATGACGGCTATTCGTTCGTCGACGGTAAGCGTAGAAAGCGGTAATTCTTTTGCGCCATTTAGTTTCAAACGCCCATCAATACCGTGACAAGTAATACAGTTGGTTTTGAAAATTTTTTCTCCTTTGCTTACCATAGATTTCCCACTATTGCTATTACCACCAGTTGGCGGTGTATCTGAACCTCCACATGCCATAATGAAAAATGCTATTCCTATAAAAACAAAAAACGGTTTCATCTTTCTAATTTTATTTTTCTGATTAAGAAGTCTATAAAATGTAAGCACGAAAGTACAACAAATGAATTGAATACAAGTTTTACACAAAGAAAAAAATAGAACGATATTAACAATCTGTTTAAATTCTGAATTTGTAAATTCTATGTTCCTTCCAACAAATAATACAAAAAAAAGTAATAACTTGAAGACAATTCAAAAAACGACTTCATATGGCAGCTATAAAACTTTCAATAAACGGAAAATCCTACGAAATAGATGTAGAAGAAGATATGCCTTTGCTTTGGGCAATCCGAGATTATGTAGGCATGACTGGAACCAAATTTGGTTGCGGGATTGCGCAATGTGGTGCTTGTACTGTACATCTAAATGGTACACCCATTCGCTCCTGCAGTACACCAGTTACAGTTGCTGTTGGCAAAAAAATAACGACAATAGAAGGCGTTTCTGAAGCCAATAATCATCCGATACAACAAGCGTGGGTAGAACTGCAAGTTCCTCAGTGCGGTTATTGCCAATCAGGGCAAATCATGTCAGCTGTAGCTTTACTAGAAGAAACTGCTCAACCTACTGACGAAGATATTGATGCTGCTATGCAAGGAAATATTTGCCGTTGTGGTACTTACGACCGCATTCGAAAAGCCATCCATCGGGCAGCCGAAATTAAAAGTGACAATAAAACCCTTTCTAAAAAGTAAGCGTTAAATTAAAATTAAAATGCAAGTCAAAATGAAATTTTAAAATAAGAGTGGATTTTTATTTTCATTCTTACTTTCATTTTAATTTGTCCACAGACTTAGTTGTTTTAAAATAACATTCACAACCATCAGCCATGCAATCAGCTATCAATCGACGAAAATTTCTCAGAACAGCAGGCGTATCTGCTTCAGCTTTAGCCATTGGGTTTTATTTTCCATCATGCAAAGAACCTGAAAAACCAGAACCAGCTGGCATCATCGAATTATTCAAATTAAATGTAGATGACAATCCTGTAGGTATGGCTTTAAATCCATTTGTGACGATAGAACCATCAGGTGCGATTACTGTAATGGCACACAAACCAGATATGGGACAAGGTACTTTTCAGTCAATGCCTTTATTGATTGCAGAGGAATTAGATGTGGATTTAGAACAGGTAACGATTAAGCAAGCATTCGGAGATGAAAAATATGGTCGGCAAGGTGTAGGAGGTTCTGCTAGTGTACGAACGATGTGGGAGCCTATGCGAAAAGTTGGTGCAGCAGCTAGAGAAATGTTGATAAAAGCAGCGGCTGATCGTTGGGAAGTAGAGACAAAAGATTGTTCTACTAATAATGGAAAAGTAATTAATACTACGAATCAAGAAAGTTTGACTTATGGCGAACTAGTAGAAGCAGCAAGTAAATTAGAAGTACCTGAAGAACCGACATTAAAATCACCTGCTGACTTTAAGTATATCGGAAAATCTGTTCCTAGACCTGATGTTGAATTGAAAGTTCGAGGTGCAGCTAACTTTGGAATGGATATGAAAAAAGAAGGAATGGTTTACGCTTCCGTGGAGCGAGCACCTTCCTTTAGTGCAAAGGTGAAAAATATAGACGATAGTGAAGCACTTAAGATAAAAGGTGTGGAAAAAGTGTTGAAAACAGAGCGTACGTTAATGAAATCTGTTCTAGAAGGCGTGGCAGTTATTGCAGATAATTATTGGGCAGCTTTGAAAGGTCGGAAAGCTTTGAAAATCGAATGGGAAGAAGATGAAAAATTGCTAGATAGCGAAAAGATTTTTGAAGACATTCGAGAAAAATCTAAAACAGATGGTATTGAGAACCACAGTGTTGGTGCATTCGAAAAGAAATTTAAAACTGGAGATATACAACTCACCCAAGAATACGAAACACCATTTTTGGCACATTCGGCAATGGAACCCCAAAACGTCTTAGTCGATTTTAGAGAAGAAGAAGGTATTTGTGAAATTTGGGCACCGACGCAATTTCCTCAATGGGCACAAGGCGAAGTGTCCAAATATTTAGGTATCGACAAGTCAAAAATAATTGTTCATGTTTCATTTTTAGGTGGAGGTTTTGGTCGCCGTTCTATTCCTGATGTGATATTGGAAGGCTGCCATTTATCAAAAGCTATTAAGAAACCTGTAAAGCTTGTTTGGTCAAGAGAAGATGATACCATGCAAAGCCCGATGCGTCCTGGTTCCTTGAATACACTAAAAGGTGCGTTGGATAAAGATGGAAAAATAATGGCCTTACAACACAAAGTAACTGCTCCTGCTATTGCCTATTCCTTATGGGGGAATTATGATGGGGAAAAAGCACCAGGTGGTGTCATGGAACCTATCGGTGAACCTTTTTATACTATTCCGAACTATCAATCTCGTTATGTTTTTGTTGATGTAGATCCGATTCCATTAGTATGGTGGCGGTCTGTTTATTCTTCTACAAATGTTTTTGCCCATGAGTCTTTTATAGATGAGTTAGCTATTGCAGCTAAAAAAGATCCACTAACTTTCCGAATAGATATGATTGGCGAAAAGGAACGAGATAAAAAATTATTAGAAAAACTAAAGTCTGCATCTGAATGGGAAAAACCATTGCCAGAAGGCTGGGGGAGAGGTTTAGCCGTTTCACACTCTTTTAGTACAACTGCTGCTCATGTGGTGGAAGTGTCTAAAACTGGTGCTGCGCTAAAAATCGAACGAGTCGTTACTGTTATTGATTGTGGTATTGCTGTCAATCCAGATAATGTAAAGGCTCAAACAGAAGGCAATATTGTAATGGCATTGACCGCTGCCATAAAAGACCCTATTACATTTAAAGATGGACGAGTAGTAGAAAGCAATTTTCATAATTACAGAATGCTACGTATCAACGAAATGCCAAAAGTGGAAATTCATATTATGCAAAACGAAGAAGCACCAACAGGAGTAGGAGAGCCAGCTTTGCCACCATTAGCACCAGCACTTTGCAATGCTATTTTCAATTTGACAGGCAAGCGTATCCGAAAATTACCTTTTGATTTAGGAGAGGTGTAGATGTCGAATCAAGAAACAGCTATTATTATCCTAGCAGCAGGCTCATCGAGTCGTCTAGGTCATCCGAAACAATTGGTGGAATTTGAAGGTAAAAGTCTGCTTCGTCGGACGATTGAAACAGCATTAGATTGTGGCTGCAAAAAGCTTGTCACCGTTTTAGGTGCAAATAGTGATTTGATAAAACCAGCACTCAATTATCCATCCATAACGATTGTTGAAAATAGAGCATGGCAAGAAGGTATGGGCAGCTCCATTGCCAAAGGAGTAGAAGCACTAAAAAATTCTTTTGAAGACTTAAAAGCCATCCTTATTCTTGTCTGTGACCAACCTTATTTAGATGCAAGTCTCCTACAAACATTAATAACAACGCACCAAAACCAACAATGTCTTATTGTAGCGTCCTCGTATAAAGGCACCTTTGGCGTTCCCGCCTTATTTGATCAAACATTATTTTCAGCTTTACTAAATCTAAAAGGACAAAAAGGTGCAAAACGACTAATGAAGTCCAATCACGATAAGCTCATCACCATCCCTTTCCTAAAAGGACATATCGATATAGACACTCAAGAAGACGTAGAAAAATTAAAGTCAAAATGAAAATCTTTTTTGTAGTTCAAAATATAATCAATGCAAATCCCACTCTAGAATTCGTATCAAGCCATGTTAAAAGGGCATCCGTGTAAATCCGCTAAATCATCTGTTTTATCCGTGTTGCAAAAACACCCTTCTTCCAAATAAAACCCAAGTCTCATCCTTCATTCACCATCAATAATCTGGCAGTAAAAAACGTTCGTCGAAAAAGATAAAAAACTTAGGAAACTTTTAAACTAAAAATTGTTTCCATTGTTTTTTAGACATATATTTGCAGCAGAACGTTAAAATTAATGACAGAAAATAAAGTAAAAATCTTAAAAGGAGCAGAAGAATTATTCATGCGTTATGGACTCAAAAGCGTAACAATGGATGATATCTCAAGAGACTTAGGCATTTCTAAAAAAACGCTTTACCAAGCAGTAGATAACAAAGCAGATCTAATCCAACAAATCATACATCAACACATAGAAGAAGAAAAAGCAGCCATAGAAGTCATTACCAATGAAGCAAATGATGCTATAGACGAAATGGTAAACATCGCTCGCTATGTGATTAAGATGCTCAAAGAAATGTCTCCACAGGCAATCTATGATTTGAACAAATACTACAAAAAAAGTTGGGAACTAATGGAAAGCCTTCACCAACAATACATTTATAATATCATAAATGCTAATATCGAAAAAGGAGTTGCAGAGGGATTATATAGAGAAGACATTAATCCAAAGATTGTAGCACGACTATATGTTGGTAAGTCAAATTTAATTGTTGATAATGATCTATTTCCAATCAAAGAGTTTCATCGAGAAGAATTATTCTTGGAATACATCAAATATCACGTTTACGGTATTGCATCTAGCAAAGGCTTAAAACTATTTAAGAAGCACATTGCTAAGCTCGAAAAAAATTAACATCAATGAAGAAAATATATAGTAGAAACAAAACTAACCTCAATATGAAGAAATTAATGAATAGTATAATTTGCTTGTTGCTATTTATGATCATTGGAACAAAGAGCTTTTCGCAAGAAGCAACGGTGATGACTTTAGAGGAAGCTGTTACTTATGCATTGAAGAATAGCTTAAGTATGAAAAATGCAATGATTAATATTGCTGATGCCGATGCACAAATCAAAGAGCGTAAGGCAACAGGAATGCCACAGGTAGGAGCAAGCGCCGACTACCAATACTTTTTCCAAGTTCCTGTAACAAAACTACCCGCATCTAATTTTAATCCAATGGCGCCCGAAGGAGAATTAGCCGAATTGCGTTTTGGGTTCAATAATAATTTTACTGCGGGTATCAATGCAAATATGTTGGTGTTTGATGGTTCTTACTTGGTTGCGCTTGAAGCAGCACGAGCCTATAAGGATCATGTACAAGTTGAACTAAAGCAAACACAATTTGAAATTACCAATGCCGTAACTGAAGCCTATTTGCCAACCTTGATTATTGAAGAAACAAAAACAACACTCAACAAAAACATTAGTAATCTTGAAAAACTATTCTTTGAAACAAAAGAAATGTACAAAGCTGGTTTTGTCGAACAATTAGATGTTGATCGACTTGAATTGTCGATTTCTAATTTACGGTCAGAAGTAGATAATTTAGATCGTCAGTCCAATCTTGCCTATAATGCCTTAAAATTTCAAATGGGCTACCCTATTACAGATGAATTAAAGGCTAAAGATGATATTGAAAGTCTGTTTGTACCTGCAACGGAAGAAGAATTGGAAGCTGAGTATGATGTGAGCAAACGACCAGAATTAAGGGTTTTAGAATCTGCTAAGATTTTGAACCAACTTAATGTTAAAGCATATAAACGCAATTTACCAAGCGTAGCTGCTTATGCTTCTTACCAACAACAAATGCAAGGAGATAATATCTTTAAAGATGTTTTTTGGATACCTACAGCACTTATTGGACTTCAAGCTAACTATACGATTTTTGATGGCTTTAGCCGAAAGGCAAAAGAAGAACGAGCAATATTGGAACTTGACAAAATTAACAATCAACAAAATATTTTGAAGGGAGCAATTATGCTTGAAGTAGAAAATGCTCGTATCAATTATAGAAGTGCATTTGATCGTCTTGAGAATCAAAAGAAAAATTTAGCACTAGCAGAAAAAATCTATAATACCTCACAAATAAAATACCGTGAAGGTGTCGGTTCTAGCCTCGAAATTATGCAAGCAGAGCAAAGCCTTTTTGAAACCCAACAAAATCAAATCCAAGCACTGTTCGATTTGCTAATAGCGAAAGCTGCATTGATGAAAGCATTAGGCTAATAAACTCTATTGTATCAAAAGTAAAATCAGAAAAAATATAATAATAATGAGGAAATATCTTATTCCAATCATCACACTAGCATTTTTTATGTTGGCGTGTTCTGGTGAAAAAATCCAAGAAGCTGCTTACCCGAAAGACTTAGCAGGAAAGAAGAAATTGCTTCGAGAAAAAAAAGCTGAACTAAAATCACTAAACCAAGACATTGAAAAATTGGTTACAGAAATAGATCAGCTTGACACAAACAAGAGAGAAAAATCTCGTCGGTTAGTCACTACGCAAAAAATAGAGCGTAAAGATTTTAAACGATTCGTAGACATCCAAGCTACCGTTGCAGCCGATGATATGGTTGGTGCAAGTAGCGAAACAGGTGGTCGTATCATAACCTTAAATGCTAAAGAAGGACAGTACGTGAAAAAAGGAGCATTGATCGCTACAGTAGATATGCAGTCTGTTGATAAACAAATTGCCGAACTTAAAAAATCACTAGAACTAGCCAATGAATTGTACAATCGTCAAAAACGGTTGTGGGATCAAAATATTGGTTCGGAAGTGCAATACCTTCAAGCTAAAAACAATAAAGAACGGATCGAAAAAAGTCTGGAGACTGTCGGTTTTCAATTAACCAAAGCGAATGTCTATGCGCCTATTTCGGGAGTCATTGAAATGGTGATTTCTAAAAATGGTGAAATGGCAATGCCTGGTGCTCCAATTGTCCAAATCCTGAATACGAGTAAAGTAAAGGTTGTAGCCGATTTACCAGAAAACTACCTGAGTACCATCAAAAAAGGTGAAATGGTAACCATTAAATTTCCTGCATTAGACAAAGAGCAAAAAGCACGAGTAAGTATGATTGGTCGTACCATCAATCCTGCTAACAGAACCTTTAAAGTAGAAGTCAATGTCAGTAATGGAAGTGGTATGCTCAAACCTAATTTATTAGCTTCCATGATGATTAGTGATTTTCAAGAAAAAGATGCAGTAGTCGTTCCATTAGAATTGATTCAGCAAGAAGTAAGTGGCAAAAGTTATGTCTATGTAAAAGGAGAAGGAAGTGAAGGTGCACAAGCACAAAAAAAATATATCGAAATGGGTGAAAGTTATGAAGGTCAAATCATCATCACTAAAGGACTAGAAGGTACAGAAGAATTAATTATAGAAGGTGCAAGAGGATTAGCAGAGAATGAATTAATTGAAGTAAAAACTATAACACCTCAAAATAATGGATAAACTTAAAGATAAAATTAAGGAAGGTTTAAGGGAATTTGGCATCAGCTCTTTTGCTGTTGACAATCGTACCAGTATTTTTATATTGACCATGATGATATTTCTATTTGGGATAACATCGTATATCAATTTTCCAAAAGAGTCCTATCCCGAAATTGCTTTTCCAGAGATTTTTGTCAATACACTTTACTTCGGTAACTCTGCTGCCGATATCGAAAGTTTAATTACTCGACCTATCGAGAAAGAGTTGCAGACCATCTCGGAAATCAAAAATATAACCTCTACTTCTTTGCAAGATTACTCGCTTATCGTAGCAGAGTTTGATGCCGATGTAGATATAGAAGATGCCGCACGAAAAATTAAAGATGCTGTTGATAAAGCAAAGTCAGAACTACCAAATGATTTGACACAAGACCCAGAAGTACTCGAAGTAAACATGGCCGAATTGCCAATTATGACGGTTAATATTTCGGGTAATTATGGCAGCGACGAATTACTTGCTTTTGCAGAATACTTAGAAGATGAGATTGAAAATATTAGCGAAATTTCAAGCGTCGATATAAAAGGAGCTTTAGAACGTGAAGTGAAAATAGATGCAGACATTGCTCGAATGCAATCCATGCAAGTAAGCTTCGGCGATATCGAAAACGCCATTCGGTCAGAGAATGTAACGATGTCGGGTGGTGAAATTATCAATAACGATTTTAGACGAACAATTAGAGTAGTCGGAGAATTTAAGTCGGTGAAAGATCTCGAAAATATGATCGTCAAAAGTGAGCGTCAAAGCCCCGTTTATTTACGTGATGTTGCCGATGTTACCTTTGGATATAAAGATCGAACAAGTATTGCAAGAGCAAGCGGACTACCTGTATTATCTCTTGATGTCATCAAACGAGCAGGCGAAAATTTATTAGATGCATCTGATAAAATAAAACTTGCAGTAGAAGGGGCACAAGCAGAAGTACTTCCACAAGATTTAGACATTACCTTTTTCAACGACCAATCTATACAGACTCGAAACATGGTGTCTAATCTAGAGAATAGTATTATTTCGGGTGTCATTTTAGTGGTACTCGTTTTACTGTTTTTCTTGGGGATTAGAAATGCAATGTTCGTAGGATTGGCGATTCCACTTTCTATGTTGATGGGTATTTTGATCTTAGGACTATTTGGCTATACGATGAATATGGTGGTGCTCTTTGCCCTCATTCTGGCACTAGGAATGCTGGTCGATAATGCCATTGTTGTAGTCGAAAATGTCTATCGTTATATGCAAGAAGGTTACTCAGGAATCGAAGCCGCCAAGTATGGAGCGGGTGAAGTAGCCATGCCGATTATTGCCTCAACTGCAACGACCTTAGCAGCCTTTATTCCGCTCGCCTTCTGGCCAGGCTTGATGGGGAGCTTTATGAAGTTTTTGCCAATTACATTGATAGCCGTTTTATCGTCATCTTTATTTATTGCCTTAGTAATTAATCCAGTTTTTACTTCTGCATACATGAAAGTCGATGAGCGATCAGAAGATAAAGGAGAACGAAGAAGAAAAGTACGGAATGTATTATTAGGTGCTTTGCTAATGGGAATTCTTGCATTTGTTTGTCATTCTGCAGGTATCATGTGGGGAAGAAATCTTTTAGGAATTGTAATCATTGTAACTCTAGTCAATTTCTTTTTATTGCGTGGAGCTTCCTTCTTTTTTCAAAATAAAGTATTACCTGTTCTTGAAGTAGGATACGATAAATTTATTAGAGGTGCCTTGTTCAAATTTGTACCAGGTCTAGTTTTTTTGGGTACTTTTGTGTTACTATTTGTAGCGATCACTCTGCTAACGAATAATGCACCTAAAGTAGTTTTATTCCCTGAGCCTGATCCAATTTATGTCAATGCTTTTGTAGAACTACCAATGGGGAAAGATATTGAGGCTACAGATAAAATAATGCGAGAGTTAGAAGAAAAAGTAGAAGAAACGATTGCACCAAATGCAAGAATCGTAGAAGCTGTCTTATCTCAAATTGGAGAAAATACTTCTGATCCGAATGCTGGACCAAACTTCGGAGCCTCTCCCAACAAAGCTCGTTTGACGGTTTCTTTTATTCCATCTGAAGAACGGGGCGGAATATCTACGGCGAAGATCATGGAAGAAATAAGAGAAAGCTTGGATGGTTATACAGGCGTACAAATCGTTGTAGACCAAAACCAAGCAGGACCTCCTATGGATAAGCCCATCAATATCGAAATACAAGGAGACGATAT
>JAHDIP010000167.1 GCA_020630735.1 Saprospiraceae bacterium
GTACAATCACCATCATCACAAGTTAATGGATCTATAGGCTCATTGACACATTCGCAAAGTAAATTATCATAGGAATCTATTGTCGTACAATCTGCATCATCACAGTTTGGTGGATCAATCGATTCGTTCACACATTCACAGATTGTTGCATCGTAATAATCATTTGTAGTACAATTATTGTCATCACAGTTTGGTGGTGTAATTGTCTCATTGATACATTCACAAGTACCTGTATTGTAGAAATCTTCTGTTGTACAATCACCATCGTCACAGTTCGGCGGATCAATTGGCTCATTCACACAAATACAAGTTTCTATATTGTAGCTATCTGCTGTGGTACAATCGAAATCATCACAACTTGGTGGTGTAATCGGATCATTTACACATTCACATATATTGGCATTATAATAATCGAATGTCGTACAATTGCTATCGTCACAACTTGGTTCTTCGATTGGCTCATTTACACATTGACAAGCTTCATTGATATAATCATTAGTTGAGCAAAGACCATCGTCGCAACTACTAGGTATTGGAGAAGGTCCAGATATATTGAGCGTACAATCTGCATAGTTAATTGGAACTTGAGAAACCTCTACAATAGAAAAATCGTAATCTACTCCTGCAGGATATGTGACTATCGCTGCTCCATTTAGCATAGGAAATGGAGCTCCTGCATTATTTAGGACAAAAGGATCAGGTACAGCAATAATTGATGAAGCCAAGTCGACATTATCTTGAATTTCAAAAGTACCATTAGTTCCAGTCACTTCAGTTATAACACTATACGTACCATCTTGATTACATTGGAAGGTAGTACTTGTTTCTATAAGGGTACAATTATCTTCAATAATATCAACGTCTTGATTCCTTGTATTAGATGCTTCTTTATCGTTTTTCTCATAAGCTGTGTTGCTATTAGGAGCAAGAAAATCAGAAGAAATTATTGCGTCAAAAAGCGATTCTATTTTTTTATTGGCTTCACAGTTTAGTTCCTCAAAAGTTCCATTATCAAACGTTTGAACTACTGCCCGTTGGTAAACTTCTTGGATACTCTTTCTTGGGTATATTTCGTATGTTTTAGAGGGCAAGGCCGCCAAAAGGAAAAACCCTATTGGAATTAGATAGTAGTGCAGATGCTTTATCATTTCAAAATTCTTTTAATGGGTATGAATGTTTTTATTCTAAATAATTTTATTTGAACTCATATTATCAATTCATATGAAATATACTTTTAGTCTGATAAAAAGTATCATTCCAGAATTGAAAAAAAATATTTTTATAGTTTATATATCTACTAGTATTCTGCTTAAGAATTGTCAGTAGTTATTATCGGTTGATGGTTTGTAATTTTAAATGATTGGTTAAATAAAAACCATTTTATTTTCAGTATAACTCTAAATTAGTATGCAAGGGTTTGTAAAAGATAAATGACATCAAAATGCTCATTGACACTATACTCGTATCATCTACTTTTTTTGACTAATGAAAAATAATTTTTCCTACTATTTCGTCCTTTTAAGGTAAGGTTAACAAGTCTAATTTAGATTAGATTTTACTAATCTTCAAACAGTAATAATTAATTAAACCAAGCCTTAATTTTTGCTTTCATATAGAATTCATTAGGGGATAAAAGTATGGTAAGAGACAACATCTTTCATGAATAAAATACCCAATAAGTTATCTTTATAGTATTATATTCATGAATAATCTAATATATCAAATAGATTATTTATGCTGCATTAAATACATAACGATACCGCCTGACGCTGGCTATCGCTTATAAAATAAGGGACTAAATAATGGTTTGTGAAATCGATTTGAGGAAAGATATAATAGTAATAAGTTGTATTGGAATATAGAGTTTTCAAGATTTGCTCAAATCTTAAATAAAAATAACGCTTTTTGGGCAAAAACAAAAATAATTAATAATAATTATCAAAAAACAAATTACATATTTAATATAATAATGTCAATTGAATCATCATTTATCAGATAGGGATTCATTTCTTTACCGATTCCACTTTTTGATCCGATCTAAATCACGTTTATTCTCACGTTCTTTTATCGTTTCTCGCTTATCATATGATTTTTTACCTTGGGCTAAAATGACTTCTAGCTTTGCAAGCCCACGTTCTGACAAATATATACGGTAAGGAACGATGGTAAAGCCTTTTTCTTTTACTTTTTTCGATAACTTTTTGAGTTCTCTTTTTCGGAGTAATAGTTTTCGAGTACGGCGAGTTTCGTGGTTATTTTGGTTTCCAAATTTATATTCAGCTATAAACATACTCCTAATAAATAACTCCCCATCTTTATCAAACGTACAATAGGCATCTGATAGGTTTGCATTCCCTTCTCGGATAGATTTTATCTCTGTACCAGTCAACATCATACCTGCTTCAAACTCTGCCAAAAAATGGTATTCAAATTTTGCCTTACGATTCACCACTTCAACTTTTCTAACCTTTTTTTCTTTCGCCATTTTTATTTCGTTTATACTTAATTACTTCAATTTTACAGCTGTACCATAAGCCAAAATCTCCGAACAACCAGACATGACCATTGCTGTGGTAAATCGTACACAAATAATAGCATCTGCATCTAATCTTTCGGCATCTGCTATCATCCGTTTTATCGCTTGCTCTCTAGCATCTGCCATCAGCTTGGTATATTCAGATATTTCTCCACCAACTATATTTTTTAATCCTGCAAAAATATCTCGCCCAATATTTCGAGCTCGTACAGTACTTCCTCTAGCAATATCTAAAACTTCCGTAATTTCTCTACCAGAAATCGTATCTGTTGTACTTAAAAGCATAGCTATGAGTTTTACGTTTAAAAGAGGAAGAAAGTTCCTTGAAACATTCTTCCTCTTTATTAGAGTTTATAACTTATTCAAAATAAATTCAGTCATTTTATTATACAAATGCAAACGGGTGGTACCGCCATAGATACCATGATTTCGATTTGGATAAAAATAAGTGTCAAATTGCTTATTTGCATTAACAAGAGCATTCACCATTTCTGCCGTGTTTTGAAAATGCACATTATCATCGCCCATACCATGTACCAACAAATAATTTCCTTTTAGTTTATCCGCAAAATAAACAGGCGAGTTATCTAGATAACCATCTGCATTATCTTTTTCGGTACGCATATAACGCTCGGTGTAAATCGTATCATACCATTTCCAGTTTGTAACAGGTGCTACTGCGATAGCAGATTTAAATACATCATTCCCTTTAAACAAACAAAGCGAAGACATATAGCCACCATAACTCCAACCAAAGATACCAATTCGCTCGGCATCAACATAAGACTGTTTGCCCAGATATTTTGCTGCCTCAATTTGATCTATCGTTTCGTATTTACCCAATTGTAAATAAGTAACTTTTTTAAACTCCTCTCCTCTTGCCCCTGTTCCTCGATTATCGACACTTACTACGAGATAGCCTTTTTGTGCTAACATCTGAAACCACCAATAATTAAAACCTCCAAAAGAATTATTCACCGTTTGGCTGCCTGGTCCACCATAGACATACATGAAGACAGGATACTTTTTATTTTTATCAAAATTAGGTGGCTTTATCATGTAGCCATTTAGTTCAACATTTTCACTTGTTTTGAAATCAAAAAACTCTACGGGTGAAGTGCCATACTCTTTTTGCAAACCTTTAATAGCTGCATTATCTTCTATCACTCTAACTTCTTTTCCTTCGTTGGTATAAACAGTATAGGTAGAAGCAATATTAGCTGTCGAAAAGGTATTCACATAATAGTCGTAGGTACTACTAAACTGCGCTCTATTTGTACCAGCAGCAGGTGTCATTTTCTTTTTCCCTTTACCTTTCAGATTAACTGAATAGATATGGCGTTCAAGTGGTGAATCTTCTGCCGCTTGATAGTAGACCAAATTTCGTTTTTCATCCACACCATAAAAAGAAGTAACATCATAATCGCCACTCGTCAGTTGCGCCTTCTCGTTTCCTTTCAGATCATACAAATAGATGTGATTGTATCCACTCTTCTCACTTGACCAAATAAACTGATCTCCACTTTCTAAGAATGTCATATCATCTGTAATGTCGATATAGTATTTGTTTTTTTCTTTTAGTAAAGAAGTCGTCTTACCTGTTTGAGCATCCGCCAATAATAACTCCAATTCGTTTTGGAGACGATTCATTTTGAAGATGCATAATTTATTAGGATCTTTTGTCCACTTGATTCGAGGAAAGTAAATGTCTTTCTCTTTTCCCGTCATTGCCTTTACTGTTTTGCCTGTTGCCACATTATATAGGTGAATACTGACGACTGCATTTGCTTCTCCAACTTTCGGATATTTGAATGTAACATACTCAGGGTACAAACCATCTTTATAGTTTGTCATGGTAAATTCTTTGACCTCGCTTTCGTCAAATCGCATAAAAGCAATTGTCTTTCCATCTGGTGACCACTGAAATCCTTTGGCAAAAGAAAACTCTTCTTCGTATACCCAATCAGCACTTCCGTTGATGATTTCATTTTGTTTCCCATCTTTCGTAATCTGTATTTCTTTACCTGTCGCCAAGTCTTTGTAATACATATTATTTTCTCGAACATAAGCTACTTTGTTCATATCAGCAGAAAAAGAAGCATACATTTGTTTTCCGTCAGGACAAACGGTTGTCAATTTTTTTTTATCTCTATCCCATACATAATAATTTGCCCGAGTCGAACGACGATAAATAGCTTCGGTTTCCGTTTTGATTAGTATTTTACTTTCGTCATCGCTAAAGCTATAACCATCTATTTCGCCACTAAAGGCATCGTTTCCACTTACTTCTTTTGCAGAAAAAAGCGACTTGGAAAATTTTCCTGTTGTTAAATCATATTGACGAATGTCATTTTCTTCTAACCGGGTATAATGTTTGCCATCATTTTGGAAGTTGAAGCCAGGAACAGACTTTGGATAAAACTTATATTGTTGCCAAATGTCTTCTACTGAAATTTGCTTTTGAGCTGTAGCCGATATACTCATTCCAATAAAAATGAAGAATAGTAAGATTGTATTTTTTCTCATTGTTGTAAGGTATTTTTTAAGCCTCTAAGATAAGCATTACTACCAAATTAAACGTATAATCTTATTTCGATATGTCTATTTTAAACTTTTATGCTTTTTGGTAGTCAAACTAAAACTACTTATCCAAGCAAGCATACATTTATTATTCTTTTATACGTTCAGTTTTTTTCATAAATTGTGTTTAAATTTTATCCTTTTCATACAAAAGTGATACTTACATATGAAGTTGTTTAAACCTCAAATCCTCCTTTTCTTGATCAGTGTTTGTCTTTTAGCCTCTTGTACAAAGAAAGAGGTTATCATACAAGAAGAACACACCAATACAGAAATCGATAATAATACCGCTCCTCCTTTTTCAGGTATAACGACGGTACAGGCTAATAATTATATCAATAAGGTATACATTGACCTTTTTGGTCGAACAGCAACCGATGTAGAATTAGATAATGCTAGAAGCACGCTCCAAGTAAACAATTTTAGTAGTACTGATTTGGATAGTTGGCTATCCTCTCTAATGACAAGCGATGCCTATTATCAACAATTATTCGATCTCTATAGTACCAATTACTTAGGATCAGTAGATCAAGAATATTTAGAGGTTACTATTCAGCTAATTGATGCTGCAATCATTGAAGCTAATCAAGCGGGAAATGATCCTTTGGCTCAAAGTTATCTTATCGAACAAGAAAAATTAGTTAATCTTTTGGAAGCTCCTACAAAATATCAAACGGGTGAAATTGATATTACTGAAATGATGAGTCGCATTGTTTACAATTTGGTATACGATGAAATTAATATGGGCAGCGAAAATTTTGTGCTGGCTTGTTTTGAAAATCTACACAAACGACTGCCTACTGAAACGGAGTTAGAGGCAAGTGTTGATATGGTCGACGGCTTTGGACAACAACTACTGCTTAAGGACGGAAATAGCAAACGAGATTTTATCGAAATCATCACTACTACCCCAGGTTTTTATGAAGGACTTTCTATTGATATCTATCAAAATTTACTAAGCCGTTATCCTGAACCATCTGAAATGGGTGAGGCTACAGCCGAACTAATTGCTACACAAGACTACCAAACGATCCAACGAAAAATAATGATTAGCGAAGAATATACTCGGTTTTAACTAAATACATTGTAAACGAATAACTTCCATATATTAAGCAATATGCATAAAGGAATTTTTATAGTATTCATCTGTTGTGGTTTTCTATACTCTTGTGGAAATAGTTTGACCGAAACGACACTTGATCCACCCGAACCACCTTTTAATCCATACGATACCATTCAGTACGATAATAATATCGTTGAAGATATCCCTATAGACTCAAGCACCTTTTTGGGCTTGTACACCTATATTTTTTCGAGTAGTTGTAATCAACCTGCTTGTCATGATGGCACCTTTGAACCAGATTTTAGAACGGTACAAAGTGCTTATCATACTTTAGTACACCATCCTGTAAAAAAGAATTTTGAGACTAATCCGATGCCTTACAGAGTTACCCCTGGGGAGGCTGATCGGTCAATGATGTACAAACGAATCACCGAGCATAATCCGCCTAACTTTGAGCGAATGCCTTCGAGTGGAAATGCTTTACCCAATCGCCAAATAGAGTTGATCAGAAATTGGATTAATAATGGTGCAAAAGATTTTTTAGATAATCCGCCAATGCCTTCAAGTGCACAACCAAATTGTTACGGTGTATTAGCCTATGTTCCTGCCTTAAACAATATTCGTTTAGATACCAATAGAGGAGACAATGTTTACAATCCTTTTGTTGTTCCTTCAGGTCAAACGATTAAATTATGGTTTTTGTATTTTGATACCGATATAAATGGTGAAGGGATGTTTGGCAATTCATTGAGTCATAATAAAATACTGCTATCCACAGATAGACTGGATATGACCAATGCTGTCGAATTGGATATGCAAGTAGATCCTACTCCTTTGAATGTTGCAAGTGCATATAGTCAAGCTTACCCCGAAGAACTACCTCACTACCAAAATGTAACTTTTAACCCAACCGAGCTTGGCTTTCAATCAGGCGACATTGTGTATATGCGCACCTATGTTCAAGATACTGACCATACAGAACCTACTGAAATTCCTGAACGTTTGACTAGCTTTTTTGTGAAGTCTTATTTTTCATTTTACATTCCATAAATTGAAGAGATGCAATCTATAAAATTAATTTTATTGTTATCCATATGCTGCTTGCTTACGGCTTGCAAAAAAGAAACAAAGATCATTACCCAACCTGTTGTGGATAACTATGTGTATAACATTAATCCAGAAGATATTTATCAGTCGAATGTAGAAAAGACGAAAGAAAAAACTTCAGAGCAATACATTTCGATTTTGTATACCGATCTTTTTCAAACGACCATTCCTCAAACTAGTTTACAAAATCTAGCAGAAGTGCGACAAGCTATTGGAGACAAACAAATGGTCGATGAACTGATCATCAATAATTTTATAAATGGTCAAAGTATCGACATTCCGACAAATGCTGAAATGCGAACTGATATAGAAAATTTTATCAAAACGACCTACATTCGTTTCTTCCTTAGAGAACCTAATGCCTACGAAATTTTTGAACTCAAAAAAGCAATTGAAGAAGATGACGGTCTTACACCTGAATTAATCTATCAATCCTTTACGCTTTCGAACGAGTACAAATTTTATTAATCCCCAATTTATAAAAACGATTATGAAACGTAGAAAATTTATCAAAAATACTGTATTAACAGCAGCAAGCTCTATTGCAACTCCATATATTTTGCCAGCAGGTCGCTTATTTGCACCTACAGGCACTCGAATTGCCAACCACGTTGTCTTTGTATTATTTGCTGGCGGTATTCGAAATCAAGAATCTGTTGACCAACAATATATTGCTAATCAGGGAATGAATACGGAAGGAAACCTAATGAATAATATGCTGGAAGGTGCTGCACCGACTAGCAATATTCTATACGATCAATGGGCTCCTATTGTTGATCAACCGCTATCAAAACAAGGTACCTTATACAAAGAAGTCTTGTATAAAAATGGTCCTACTGGTCACTATAATGGACACACTGTTTCGATGACTGGTGCTTATACCGAAACAGGATTAAATTTAAATATTAACCCTGCGTCTCCTACTATATTTGAGTATTATCGTAAACATTCTGATCCTGCCCAAAGTGCCATCAATGCTTGGTGGCTTTCTGAAGGATTAGGGCCTTATCCTTCGCTCAACTATAGTAGACATCCTGCTTACGGACCTGCTTATGGTGCCAATTATTTACGCCCACTTAGTATTTTCAACGAAGCTGGTTTTAGCCAACTAGGGAATGCCGTTAACTATCAAACAGATGATGTACAGCGTATTTTAAAAGTCAAAAAAATATTGGACAATAACTTTTTGCAGTCGGCAAATGATTTACCAGGCATCAAAAATTCAGACGAAAATCGGGAGATGATTAAGTCATTCATTTTACAAAAAATGGCAGATGCTGCTAATGGCACAATGGAAGTCGCCAGCCCTAATAATGATTATGGTTTACTAACAAGTGACCTCGTAAACATTTCTGTAGCTTGGCATGTACTAGATAATTTTGCACCTGAGTTAACCGTTATCAATACTACAAATCTTGATGTTTGTCACGATAACTTTAGTTTATATCTCAACTTCTTGCACAAAGCAGATTATGGTATTGGTTGGTTATGGAATAAAATACAAAGTCATCCTGTTTTGGCAAACGACACTATTATGATCTGCATTCCTGAACATGGTCGGAATTTAGAGACCAATAACTTGACGGACGGAAATGGTTTTGGTGCTTACGATCATACAGGTGATGCTAATTCCAGAAAAGTATTTTCATTAATCGTAGGTCCTCCAGATAAGGTAAAACAAGATCAACAATTTACGACAATGAATCCTCAACCAGAGTGTATTGATATAGCTCCGACCATAGCTCATATACTTGGCTTCCATGACTTAATCCCTGGCGGAATGCTAAACGGTCGTGTTTTAGAAGAAGCCTTTTTATAAAATTTTAAGAAAAAATCATGCTTCGAAACAGCATTTTATTTTTTGGTATTTTACTTCTAGCTGCTTGTACCAAAACGAATACGACTATAGAAGAAGGCACCCCACTACCAGCCATCGGAGAAGAACCCGAAATAGAATTGATTAGTGTCAATCCGACAACGGTACAATCTTATAGCGACTCCATTGCTTTTACAGTTAGTTATATAGATGGAGATGGAGATTTGGGAACAGAAGATCCAGATATTACTTCTATTGAACTCATCGACCAACGTGCTCCAAATGATTTAATTTTTGAATATCATTTATCACCTCGAACACCAAGCGGTACCGAGTTAAGTATACAGGGAATGTTAACTATTGTACTTGAAAATTCTATTTTGTTAGACGATGCCAATACATCAGAAGAAACGACCTTCACCATCAGAATAAAAGACCGAGCTGACAATTGGAGTAATATGATCGAAACGGAAACAATTACAATAACGAACTAGAGTTATTGTACTATTTGCAACTTCGCAAACTTTAGCATAATTCGTTTTTGTGGATCATCTTCTACTGCTTTGAAGAAAATTGTAGCGACTCTATTATCTTTAGCACCGTCTATATTGAGCACTTTTCCTTCGCCAAAACGCATATGCAAAACTTTCATTCCTGCTTGAATTTCTGAAGATATACTAGGCTTAAAATTCTTCGGGTCAATCGCAAAATTACCCGTTACATTTCGGCGTTTCTTCTTAAAATTCCCCACTATTTTAGCACCACGGCTTTCTGGTTCATCCATATTTGGTGCCATACGTTTTCGGATAGACTGCGAACTTTCTAAATGGGCAGGAGGAATTTCCATTAGAAAACGACTTGGCTCTTCGTAACGCATTTGCCCAAACTTATATCGGCTATTCGCAAAGGAAAGTGTCAACATCTGCTCCGCTCTCGTGATCGCTACATAAAATAATCGACGCTCTTCGTCCACACCTTCTTTCGTTTCTATCGACATAAAAGAAGGGAATAGTTTTTCTTCCAAACCTACTACAAAAACAGATTTAAACTCCAATCCTTTCGCCGAGTGAACAGACATTAAAGTTACGTAATCATCAGAATTTGTATCCTTATCCAAATCTGTTAATAGCGCAATGTTTTGTAAATAGCTCGCCAATGATTTATCAGGCATTGTAGCCTCATCTATTATTTCATCGTTTTCTACAAAGTCTTTGATACCATCCAATAAAGCATTGATATTTTCTAAACGTCCCATTCCTTCCACAGTCGTATCTCGCTTTAATAAATCGATTAACCCCGACTGTCGTGCAATATAAGAAGCCAACTCATAAGCATTCATCGTATCTACTCGATTGATGAATACCATCATCATTTTCTTAAAACTAACCAAGGCATTTTTTGCCCGAGCACTTATAGGCAATTGTGTCATGCTTTCCCACATCGTGGTATTAGTAGCTGCAGCATGCTCCGAAATTTTATCAACTGTTGATTTTCCGATAGCTCGTTTCGGATAATTTATAATTCGGCGTAAAGCTTCTTCATCATTTTGATTAAGCGTCAACCGTAAATATGCAATCAAATCTTTCACCTCTTTTCGTTGGTAAAAAGACAGTCCACCATATACCCGATAAGGTACATTATAGCGACGCAAATATTCTTCAAAAACCCTCGACTGCGAATTGGTTCTATATAATATCGCAATTTCTTTATTTCTAAAGTGTAGCCTATTTTTTTGTTCTACAATATTATCCGCTACTCGCTTTCCTTCCTCCGCGTCCGTCATTGCACGAATCAATCGAATTTTCTGACCACTACCTTTGATTGACTGTATCGACTTTTGTATCTGATGATCATTGTGAGTAATGAGTTCATTGGCAGCTTGTACAATATGCTCTGTCGAACGATAATTTAGTTCCAACTTAAAAATTTCAACACCAAACTGTCTATAGTCCCTTTCGAAGCTTAAAATATTTTCTATCGTCGCTCCTCTAAATGCATAAATACTTTGTGCATCATCACCTACTACACATATATTTCGCTGACGTTGTTTGTCCAGTACGCCATTCTCATCTCTATAATCCAACAATTTTTTAATAATCTGAGATTGCAATACGTTTGTATCTTGATACTCATCAACTAAAATATACTTGAATTTTTCTTGATACTTTGCTAATACATTATCAGGATTCTGATAAAACAAGCGATACAATTGATATAACAAATCATCAAAATCCATTGCTCCAGCCTTCTTACACCTGACCATATATTTTTCATAAATATCAGCAATATAAGGTCGCTTACTCATCCGATCTTGCATGCGCAATTCCTCATCAACTTTGTAAGCCTTTGGAGTGATAATATTACTTTTTGCAGAAGAAATTCTAGACCGCACGGCATTCACATTATACACCGTACTATCCAAATTCATCTCCTTAATAATAGACTTGATCAAGCTCTTACTATCCTCTGTATCATAAATAGTAAAGTTTGAATCATACCCAATTTTAGAAGCCTCTACTCGAAGTATTCGTGCAAAAATAGAGTGAAAGGTTCCTGCCCATATATTATTAGCTTTATCTCCGACAACTTTTCCTATTCGATCTTTCATTTCTCGGGCTGCCTTATTCGTAAAGGTCAAGGCTAGTATCTGATACGGCTTTGCTCCTTGCTCAATGATGTACGCAATTCGATAGGTCAATACACGTGTCTTCCCTGACCCTGGTCCAGCAACAACTAAAACTGGTCCATCTATAGTCGTTACCGCTTGTCGTTGTACATCGTTTAATTCATCTAAATAGCTACTCATATTACGCTTTTATTTTTGAAGGAGCAGAAATCTTCTTCCTGTTCTCTAAGAGACTATTTTGAAACACGGCGATAAAAGACGCATAAAAAAATTAGCGACATAATTCAAAACAGTCTCTAAACTATAGAATAATTAGTTTTTGGGGTCTCGCTTCGCGGCGGGCTGTTCATAGTTCCCGTTGGTCAGCCTTGCAGGCCTGCCCCTTTGGGTCAGCTATTACCATCCCTCGTCCACACGAGCGCACAGCAAGCTGTGCTACTCTTCGTTTACAATTAAAATAAAAGTTTAAATGAAAATACGACTCTTAATATTTTAATTTTCACTCTCATTTTGATTTAAAGTTTATGCTTCTGCATCCAATGATTCCCAATATTCTACCGCTCGCCTAGTATGTGGAATACAAATCGAACCACCTACTAAATTAGCAATAGCAAAGACTTCGAAAACCTCTTCCTTTGTCACACCAATTTCATGACAAGTACCTAGGTGATAAGCAATACAATCATCACAACGCAAGACCATTGAAGCCACCAATCCCAACAATTCCTTCGTCTTTACAGGCAAGGCTCCATCTTGATAAGCATTGGTATCCAAATTAAAAAATCGTTTTAAGACCTTATTATCTTGAGCAAGAATTTTTTCATTCATTGATTTTCTGTACTCATTAAATTCTTTTACTTTCGACATGATTGTTTTGTTTTAGTAATGGGTAAAAAATAGCCTAGCTAGTACAAGGTGCAAAGTTGAAAAGATTTTGGAAATCTTTTCAACAGAATGAACCGCTAGTGGTCGGGTCTACAACTCTAAAATATCAGCCACTAATCGAAAAATTATTAATTAAGTAGTACTTACTCTAAAGATTATCTATCCTTTAAACTGTTCCTCTATTCATTGTTCTCCAAATCGAAATCAACATTCTAATTGGAGTAATGACAGCAATAATCAAACTACCCGTTCCAAAAAATAACATTTCTGCACGAATATACTTCCCCAAACTTCCTATTCTTTTGTAAGGTAAATTTCCTAAAAAAGAATCCATTCCGTTTTCATCTATATAAGTTTGGAAAAAATTCATTTCATTGATTAGGTAAAAAATCAGAGGAATTGATAAGACAATAATAATTGCTTTAAGTATCTGACGATACGCCAAAAAAGTGTGTTTCAACAGAAAGACATATCGTGTCAATGTAACAAATACTATTACAAAAATTACATTCATCACCAAAAATGGATAATCATCAATAGCACTTAAGATCGGATACAAAACACCTGCAAGTAAGATAAAGGTAAATATCCACCAAATAAACTCTAAGCGAAGTGATAATGAAAGTTGTTTGTCCATGTTTGTTTTCTTCTGTTTGTAAAGTTAAGGAATAGCTTTAAAATAACCACTTGTTTAAGACACTTGTTCTGCCTCTTTACAAAAATGTTCTCCTTTACTAAGAACATTTATAAAGACTATATGTTGAAAAAGGGCATAAAAAAAACCTAACCATGCATTAGCATGATTAGGCTGTTTTTTGTTCC
>JAHDIP010000168.1 GCA_020630735.1 Saprospiraceae bacterium
TACTAAAGTATAGACTTCTTTATGAAAACCATTTTTTAATCTACTTGGTTAGTTATTTTATCGACAAAAAAGAGGCATGAATAGTTATTCATGCCTCTTTTTGATATAGAACGGTTTATTTATTTACCGAGCAGTTGTTTTTCTTTTTCTTCGAGTTTTAAACAACTCCACCACTTCTTTTTCTTTCAAGAAATTCAGATCAATAAATGTAGTTGAAACAAACTTCTTGATGTCTTGATAATCTTTTCCTCTCTTATCTGTATAGCGTCTTAATAAACGCTTAATATATTTCATACAAAGATCTTTTACATTTTGATTGAATTTCTGGTTAGAGAAAATCTCAATGTAAGAAGGGAATATTTTAGCTAGATCAAACAACGAAGAATAATCATCTTCCGTCAAACCATTAATGAAGGTTTCGAAATAAGTAAAGATTGTTTTTCGGACACACTCATTGATATCAGATAAACCTGGGTGTTGGCTATAAAAAACTTTTACAGCTTCAACTGCCTCATCATGTACATAACCTTTACCATGGATAATATCCATCAAGTTATAATACTTGGTAAGATTGTCATCCACTGATTTATCAATCATTTGAGAGATACGATTATCAGACTCTTTATCAATGACTAAGATTTTTTCGTTGGTTGTTTTCAATAAAAAGTTCAACCAATCTTCCTCAAAATTAGGATTCTCTTTTCTTATTTTATTGAAAATAGTTTTAACTCTTTCGTTATAGTTTTCATCTAGATCGAAAAAAGCAGCCACAAGCCCTGTCATATTCAAATGCTCCTCTGAGCCGATGTATTCAGGGTTTTCTAGAAAAGCCATCAAGTCAGGGAGAATATTGGTATTATCTAAGTTTCTGCTGATTCTTATTTTCGTAAAGTTCTCTACATCTGGATATAGTACCTTAAGCCCTGGAATTGTTGTAGGAAATTCAGTAGAATAAAAATTCTCGTTTTTAAACTGACTACTATATCGAATGTAACCAATCTTACGCTCTCTTGGATCTCTGTACTTAGGTAATTTTTGTCCTTGTAAGAAATATCGAACTCGCTTATTACTAATCTCGTTGATGATATTCGTAATCCAAATATCACTACTCATAGAGAACCCCATTTGGATCGTCTGACCAATACGTTTTTTGATCAAATCAAAGTTAGACGAATTACATATCGCTAACAAAATAGCTTTGAAATGACTCTGTGGACGAAGATATTTATAGTTTTCGTTCACAACTCCTCTCAATACAGCATAACCTAGTATTCTAGGAAGAAAAAGGCCTTCGTAATCAGGATTAAGCAATTTCTTTTCAAATGCAAGTAGCTCTAAAGGGTGGTTATTGGCAATTTCCTCATGTAAAGAAGAGATACGAGGTTCGTAAGAATCTCTGAGTGCTTGATAATCTTCTTCTTCTTCCTCATCTAGATATTTCGTGTACTTATCATCTACCCCAAATTCTTCAAATATCGCTTCTAAGCGTTGTGCATAATCTTGGCTTAATTCCTTCATGAACTTTCTTATTTTTAAATGTAAACCTAGTAAGACATTTAAGGCTTACTAGGTTCAGATATATTAAAGATGTATGTTTTGTAATGTGCTTGCAAATATAAGCTAAAAAAACTGCAATTGCTATAGATTTTTGTAAAGAACATCCCTTAAAATCAAATTTCTAGTGTTATTCTATCCATAAAAGAATCAGATTATTGGTGTTTTTAATATTTCAATAACTTTTTTTTTCATAGATAAGCTTTAATTTTAACTTCGAAAGAATATTTTAGGGATGAGGATTTATTAAATCTCCATCCCTAAAGGGAATTAGCTAGACAAAGGACAGCAATATCTGATATTTACTAAAATCAAAGTGGTTGTTGGATTGCCAAATAATGATAATCCTTAAACTAAAAAAATAGTAGGTATTGGTTGTCTATTCTCAGTCCCTAAACTTTAAATAAAATTCAATGAAACAGTTATTTTTTTTCCTATTCGTCTCTCTTTTAATAGTTTCATGTGGCAGTGATGATGATAGTGCAGAACCTATTATAAATGCCGATTTACATTATGACGGCTTAAATCAAACAGCTCCTGTTTTGCCGGCAGGTACATATGATTTAGCAGCTCGTTTCACCAATAGTGAAACCAATGATTTTGTTGGAAAGGGACTAGAAGAAGTAGAGTTTTTTTTACTCAATCAGCCTGTTAGCTGTGAAGTCCGAATTTTTGATGGTGGTACTACAAGTGAACCAGGAACGCTCGTTTATTCGCAAGAAATTTCTAACCTTCAAACAAATACTTGGCATCAACACACACTCACAACACCTGTAGAAATTACAGGAGGTGATCTATGGATTTGTATTCGCGTTGAACACGATGCTGATACGCAAAGCTTAGGTTGCGACTTTGGCCCTGCTAATTCTAATGGTGATTGGATATCTTCAGATACCAACACTAGCTGGCAAAGTTTTAGATCATTTACCAATCAAGAAGCAAATATCAATTGGAATATTAGAGGACAGGTGAGTGAGTAAGGAATTTCACCAATGTACCAACAAAAATAAAGGGTGTATTTAATAAATACACCCTTTATTTTTAACAATATTTCTTGTCAAAATTAATTAACGACAACAGATATAATATCACTTCCTTGGCGGATAGCATTCACAACATCTTGGTCTGCTTCGCTTTTTACTTTTCCGAAAACGGTATGCTTTCCGTTCAACCAAGCCGTTTCAACATGCGTAATAAAAAACTGACTACCATTCGTAGCAGGTCCTGCATTTGCCATGGACAAAACACCAGGTCCATCGTGCGTTAAGCTAGCATCAAATTCATCTTCGAATTTATAACCAGGACCGCCATTACCAATTCCATTAGGGCAACCACCTTGAATCATAAAATCAGCAATAACACGGTGAAACTTTAAACCATCATAATACCCTCTCTTTGCTAACTCTACAAAGTTGGCAACTGTTTTAGGTGTTTTTGTGGCATATAGTTCTAGGTTGATATCTCCTTCTGATGTTTTGATTGTAACATCTATATCTTTATCAAAACTTGCATTTGCAATGATCTCTAGCATTTCTGTTGGATCAATATTTACAGTAGGCATAATTAAAAATTAAAAGGTTTTAAAAATTTCGCCAAAGGTAGTCTTTTTTATGCAATTTTCATTTCTGGAATATCGCCTTCTATAACTAAGCGACCTTCGGTTGCATTTTTAATATCTTCCACCGAAACACCTGGCGCTCGTTCTAATAATTTGAAGCCATCAGGCGTAACATCAAGTACGGCTAAATTGGTAACAATTTTTTTGACACATCGCACACCTGTCAATGGAAGTGTACAATTTTTCAACAATTTAGATTTGCCTCTTTTATTGGTATGCATCATCGCTACAATAATATTGTCAGCCGAAGCAACTAAATCCATAGCGCCTCCCATTCCTTTCACCATTCTACCTGGAATTTTCCAGTTGGCAATATCTCCATTATCAGCAACTTCCATTGCACCTAGTACAGTAAGTTGAATGTGTTGCCCACGAATCATCGCAAAGCTAGTAGCAGAGTCAAAAATAGACGCACCAGACATTGCGGTGATCGTCTGTTTTCCAGCATTAATTAAATCTGCATCTTCTTCTCCTTCGAAAGGGAAAGGTCCCATGCCTAAAATCCCATTTTCAGATTGAAATTCGACACTTATACCTTCTGGAATATAGTTAGCTATTAAGGTAGGAATACCTATGCCAAGGTTGACGTACCAACCATCTTGTAATTCTTGTGCAATTCGTTTTGCAATTCCTTGTTTATCTAACATGTTTTGAGTTTTAATTTTAGAAAATTGCTTGCACTATACTTTTTGACGAACAGTGCGTTGTTCAATTCGTTTTTCGTAATCGACACCTTGAAAAATACGTTGGATAAAAATACCTGGTGTGTGAATAAAATTTGGATCAAGTACACCTGGCTCTACTAGTTCTTCTACCTCTACGATAGTGATTTTGCCAGCCATAGCCATTAGTGGATTAAAGTTCCGAGCAGTACCTTTAAAAATTAAATTTCCGTAGCGATCACCTTTCCAAGCTTTTACGATTGCAAAATCTGCTGTAAGTGCATGTTCTAATAAGTGAGGCTTGCCATTGAAGTATCGGACTTCTTTGCCTTCCGCAACTTCAGTACCATAACCTGCCGGAGTAAAAAACGCAGGTACACCTGCACCTCCTGCCTGACAACGAGCAGCTAAAGAACCTTGAGGAATAAGATCGACTTCTAATTCTCCACTAAGCATTTGGCGTTCGAATTCATCATTTTCGCCTACGTAGGAAGAAATCATTTTTTTGATTTGACGTTTTTGAAGCAAAAGACCTAAACCAAAATCATCTACTCCTGCATTATTGGAAATACAGGTAAGGTCTGTAACTCCTTTATCAACGAGAGCAGCGATACAATTTTCTGGAATACCGCAGAGACCAAAGCCACCGAGCATTAGTGTCATTCCGCTTTCAATCCCTTGAATTGCTTCTTGGGCATTGCTAACTACTTTGTTCATATCTTAATATTTGAGCTAAATTTTTGGTAAACAAATTACCCCCAAAGCTAAGGAATAAAAATGTAAATAAAAATTAAAAACTCAAATGCACTGCTTCTAAGTAAGCGAAGTCTCTTTCACTAGTTCTATATTGTCATTTTCGTTTATTGACTAATCGCTTCAATCGTTTTTTTAGTACGAACACTACGACCAGAATGCTTCATTATTTCTCGATGTAGAATAGTAGCACCTTTATTCCAAGAATAATTTTTCCTCATTTTTACGACTCGTTCTTCCAAAACATCATTGCTCGGTGGGTATAAAATATTTTGCTGAAGCAAGGCACAAAAATCATCAAATTCATTCGGATCGAATTGGTTATCGCCAAGGAAAGTAAAATCTTTCATCGCAGTAGAATTGGAACAAATTGTATTTATTTTTAGGGCAGTTGCCTCTAGTGGAGGAATGCCAAAACCTTCCGCTTTTGATGGATATACAAATAAATTTGCAGCTCGATAAAATTCAAATAAATCTTTATCACTTACATATTTTATCCAATGTATATTTTGGGTAATTTCTAAGGGTAATGGAGTTAAAAGACTATCTAAGTAGCGAGAGTTAGCAGTATTGTTACCGATAAACACAAGAGGGATATTTTTTTTCCATAATTCTAATCTACAATAAGCCTTTAAAAGTAATTCGTGATTTTTGCGAGGTTCGATTCTACTGACATAGAGTATGTAATTACTGATTTGATGTTTTGATGCAATATAATTTATCGAATCTAGTTTATTATAGGGTTCCAAAAAACGTTTATGCACTGCATTTGCAGTTACCTTAATGGTAGTTGGATCTATTTTGTAATGTCGATTTATTGCATCCCTAGAATAATTTGAAACGGTCAATCGAATATCGCTTAGCCGAGCCGAACGTTTAAATAAGTAATTCCGTTGCAAGCGATATGGAAATTTAAACTCCGTCGGAAAATCATTGAACAATAGATCATGTGTTGTTACAATGGTTTTACTGTTTTTGACAAATGGAATGATGTATTGAAAATGCGCAAAATCAATTTTATAATTCTCTATAATCTTTGGATAGGTTTTATAAAACTGAATCAATTTCATTTCTTTTTTCATAGAAATAAAATGCTCTTCATCAATCTTTCCTAAAAAACTTTCGACAACAGCTTGCTTATGATAACCTGAAAAAAATATTTCATAATGTTCTCCATATAAGTCCATCAAAGCATTATATATTCCTTTAATGTACGTTGCACTTCCCTGACCTTCTCCTCCTATTACTCTGGCATCTACTAGCAATTTTATTTTTTTCATTTTTATTTTTTTTTGGAATTAAAAAACTATCCTTCAACATGATATTTTTTAAATAATATACTTTTTTTCATAGCCACTAATATAAAACAAGCAAGCATCCCAAACCAAAGTAGTTGAGTATTGATATTTGCATTTGGCAATACCACAAGAAAAGTCAACCAAAAAGGAAGAGGCAATCCCCACAAAGCATTCATCAATACCAAACAAAAAAAGAAAAACCCAATCATTCCATAGTCAAAAATAAACGCGGGAATAATTCCCATGTCCAATTTTTCAGTTCCCTCATCGACTAAAATACCTTGTAAAAAGTTGGCAAAAAAACTACCCGCCCTTCCTGCTCCTTTACCAATGACCAAATTAATATCATCTCTATCTGGACTATTAAACAGAATATAAGTTGGTCCTATTCGAGCAAAGGCAGAACCGTCCTTTTCTTGCAAGCGAGTTAATTTTTTTTCAATTGTATCAAAGGGATCTGACATGATGTCAACAATACTTGTGATTCGTTTTATTGATTCATTTCCTGATTTACTAATTACGACACTTCCACCAAACAAAATAACAACTCCAATGATGTAGATAAATAAACGTTGATGAATATTGAGCTTTGCTTGAAACTGAATAAACCAATCCAGTATATTGAAAAAAACAAAGATGACACCGTATGCCGATTTCATAAATACGATAGAAAGCAAGTAGCACATACTAAGCTTCATTACTTTCCGATTAAATTGGTGTCGATTCAAATGATTGTAGCACATAAATGCAATACTGACGATAAACGCAGCGTAAGAAGGCTCCGTTGAAAACCCCATTGGTCGAGCCTCTCCTGTATCCATGTAATAAATTCGAATAATAGATTCTATCGCACCATTTTTCAAACCTACTAAAGCAAACAATGTTGCTATAAGAACATTAAAAAAGTAGACATAAATAATTACTTTAAATGCTTTTTGAACTTGAGCAATCGTACACATTCGTAAGAGGTTATACAAAATAACAGTCTCTAAAGCAAAGGTTACAGTATAGATGACAGAAGTGATTCTAACATTCGTATAATTGTATGTATTGTTTGCTATTATATAAAAAATCAAAACTAACAATGACAAAAATACATGAAGGTCTTTTTTAGGGGCAAAAAAAATAACATAAACTATTAAGCCTCCCATCACTAGGTGAAAAGGGGTTAGCATTGCTTTACCTATTGTAGCTACACTTATACCAGTAAACGATAGCAATATCATAGAAATAATAGCGATACGTTCTTTTGACAACGACCATGTATTTTGTTTTTTTTGCATTTTTCTATACCCGTTCTAGTATCTTATCATTCACTACATTCATCACATTCAAAAATGCTGCACTAACTAATTGAACATTATCTTTTTGCATAATTGACTCATTAGATATCGGATCAGAGAAAGTTCCTTCAAATGTATTATGCAGGATGTAGTTTGAAAAGTCGGTTCGATTATCTTCTTTTTTTTCCAAAGCATCAATTATTATTTTCAGGTTCTCGCAATTTTTCAGTTCCTCTATAGTGATCCGTTTACAATGGTTTAGCTTATTAAAAAATACCTTGGCAAAAGTAAGCGCTGGAACTTGCATCAAAGCTGCTTCGTAAGCAATCGTACCTGTAATAGTTGCAACCGCTTTTGCATTACGAATAAGCTGATAAGAATCAGTTTTTTCATTGACAAAGTAGATATTCGGCAGCGCTTGTAAGTCTTTATAAAAACGCAGACTTCGATCACCGATAGCATTGGTATGTTCTTTCACCAATAGATTCCAACCTTCTGGTAAAGCCCGCCAAAGATTCACAATATTTAATGCTTGATCTTCGTAGTAACGACCAAATACGTCAACAGATGCTTCTGGTTGTTTATGAAGGCCAACGAAAATATAGGGTGCATTATTTACTTCTTCAAACGTTTTCCTTTTTACGAATTTATAAATTTCTTTATTCGATTCTTCTTGTGTTCTTGTCTTTAGACGAGCAATTCCTTTGTGTAGTAAAGTCGGATCTTTTTTGTCTATATTTTCATTTGTAATCCATCGCCTGATCCTGTCCAATCTGCCTAAAATGGAATTTGCTTTTTTGAGTCTCCCATCATTTATTTTCAAGTAGGTTGGTTTTTTTACTTCTAGCTTTAAATTAGTTACTGGATATTCTTTATTGACTTCAAAGAAGGTAGCCTGTACTTCATCTGTAAAAAAGGCGAAACGATCATTCGGAATTCTGACGACATGTGGATTCAAAAATGTACAATTTAATTCCTTTCTTTTTGAGCAAATCCTATGTATTAAAATTTCCTGTGACCAAGTGATTTCCCCAAAGACAAAACGGACTTTATTCTCTTTGAGAAATTTGTAAATTGGTACTTGAATATTTCTCAGGAAAGACAAACCATTTTCAACATCGTGCCGAAGCACTCGATCTCCAAATACCAATTCATTTAACTTAAAGTCATCAATAGGTTCATTCCTTGGCGTATCTCTATTGATCAACAATACCGCATCTTCGCCATAAGCTTCGATAAGAAAATTATATAATTTCTGATTACTTGTTATCCAATAAACTGTAGTGTTATATCTCGCTAATTCTTCAGCTATAGCATGAAAGAAATAGGTCTTTGAAAAATTCGCTATAAAGCAAATAGTTTTTTTTGTATTCATTTGGGAGCATTTTTTAGATAAAAAAATAGGTTGAGAAGAATAATGTCAAGGCAAATAGATTAAGTAATCTTGTTTTAAAAAACGAAATCGCTTTATATCTTTTCATAATAAAAAACTGCCATTCACAAGCAAAGAAAATAGCGATCATATTTATCATCGTCAAGGTAAATACATCTAAACATTCTTGTATATAGCAAGCATATATAGAGACTAACATCAAGCTTAAAAGCAATGCAAAACCTTTATTCATTTGAGCAGACAATTCTTCTCTGTAAATAATATTTTCGTTTAAAGCTAAGACAATCCAAAAGACAACTTGAAAGCTTAAGATATAGTAAAGACCTTTGTAGTTTTCAATTGTTGTTGCTAACAAATTAAATGTACTGCTAAACAATACAGGAATTAGCCACCAAAGAAAAACACTTAGTCCTAAGATTATCATGACAAAAAACGAAAAGTAGCGATCAAGAACTTGGGGATCTGCCTGATACATTTTTTTAAAGAAAACGATATTGATGATTTGATGTATCATAACAGTAAGCATCGCAAAACGAAAATAAAATCCGTAATAGGCTACTTGTTCGAATCCCAAATAATATTCAATTAAAATTCTGGCTCCTCCTGTTAGAAAAATAATTAAGAATGCTGAGCAGACTAAATATGTTCCAAAGTGTAATGCTTTTCTATAGTTGTTAAGCGAAAAATCTTTTTTAAGGCTCCAAAAACGGTGTACATATATGCCATACAAAAAGATAACATAAACCAAAAGTAGCCCTTGAAAAGTATCAATACTAAATTCATTAACGCCAAAATATAAACAGGCATTAAAACAATTAATAGCTATAAAAAGTCCACCATCCAACAAAATAGCAGGCAGCAATATTTCATGCGATTTTAGAATCGTAGAATACAGATTTTGCATCGCAATAATGCAAGCTATCAACACAGCCAGATGAATTTTAGTAGCTAGTTGCTGAAAGAAAACTAAATCGACAATCAGAACAATGACAACCAATGCAATCACCCAAAGTACATGAAAATAAAACAACGATTTGAAGCCTGCTTCTTTTGCTCGGATATTAAAAAAAGGATAGGCTCCTTGCAAACCTACATTGAGCGGAACAGCAGCTATAATACCAAAAGACAGTGCATACTCAAAAAGTCCAAAATTAGTAATGGATACTAAATTGGACAACCATAAGGCAGCAATAAATGAAGATAATTTGACCAACGAAAAGAGTATAGAAAAAGATGCTAATCGCTGAAAATCATTCTTCAAAAATGTTGTTATCGTTTGAAGATTAAGCGATAGCTTTTTCATATACTTCGTCGATTACTTGATGTTCTACTTTGTCTAAACGTTCTCTGATACTATCAATGTCTTTTTCGATATAGCGCAAACTTTGCGTCACATACATACCTGGTCGATTGAGTGATTTTGAGATACAAGCTCCTCCTCCAATACAAACCCCATCGGCTATTTTTACAGCGGGATTAAAAATACAAGCTGTTCCGACATAAACATTATTCCCTAAAATAATTTCGCCATCTATTCGAATGCGTTCCCGTCCTTCTGGTGCATGAAAGTAACCGTGTGTCCAAAATTGCGTTCCCAAACCTCCAATGGTCGTATAATCACCGATCTCGATTGAGCGCGTACAATCTAAATGGTGTTTGCTCACCAACTGACCTAATACGCCAAGTTTCAAATGAGACATACCATATGATACAGGGCTTCCTGCTCTATAGATACTATTACTATTGGAAATAGATGCTTCTCTTTGTAAAAGTATATTAATAGGACCTCGCATTCGATTACGAGATTTGATTTGCGCTTTTTTCCGAAGCAGTATTTTTCGCACAGCAATGATATTAAGGTGGCCTATTTTTGCAAAAGCATCTAAGTACAATCGCTCTACTAACACAATTGAAAAACCGATATAACTTTTAGGGTGTACTTTATGCCCTAATAGGTTCAACACTCGTACGCATATAAAATTGGGCAAGCATAAAATACTGATTGCTGTTAGCAGTTTTTTCATTTTTAAAGCATTTTTACTTCGAGAATGTTTTAAAATTTGGTAGAAATCAAATTATCGTCTAATTGATTGTAAATAATTGAAAATCGGTTCGCAAAATTTTAAAACATACTCTTAGAGATAAACGTTATATCAAACACTCTTTCATTTACTTCTTACCAATTCCCCCTCTACAACTTTAGCTTTAAATAGCTGTTCTGCAAAGTCAGAAATTGCTCCTTCCATTCCTAATTTTTCATCATCAGGAAAAACACTATCATATTTTAGCAACTTTGCAAAGCGACTAATTTTTCCTTTTATATCTTGATTTTCAGGGTATGCAAACCCATAGCTTTTCAGAATATCTTTGATACAATATTTTGGAAATTGTACTTCTCTTTTCCAATCTTTATGAGCAATTGTTGAATAAATAATTTCGGGTGTTGCATAAGGCATTACGATTCCTTTTATTCCTAAATATTTTGCAGAGTTGACCACCACTTGATTATCCGATCCTTGCAAATAACTAAACAACCTCCAATACATCAATTTGGTGTTCTTATTCAGATGACCTAAATTTTCTTCTCTTATAAGCTGTTTTAAATAATTGTAATAGATTGGATTTTCATTAGAATCATAGAGATAGCAATATTCGTATTCATCTAAAAAAGCGATTTGCTGTTCTAGTGAATTTCGAGGTACTATGAAATTTTTCTTTTTTAGTTTAGACAACAGTTGAGCAATAGCTTTTGCTCTCCTATCTTTTTGATACAACACATAACGCTGTAGGTAACCAACCCATCCATTTGTAGGACCAAATGAAAAAACATTATCAGAGCTTTGACCATTCACTATGATAATATCTTTACCATATTTATCAATGACAGCTTGTGTCCCATAAAAGAACGTAGAAGCAAAATGCCGATCAAATAATTGCAGCTTATATACCTCTTCTTTTTCTATTGATGGGTGGTCATTTTTAAATACACAAAACTCTAAAGGCATATTCAGTAAACCTGCTATGACTTTTGCATTTTCAAAATCTTTAATATTTGCTGCTGGCTGTGGGTCAGGTTTGAGAAACACAGCCTTGAATGACACGCCTGCCTCCATCAATAATTTTGCTAAAAGTGTAGAGTCTATTCCTCCTGAAAAAAACAAAATGACCGTTTGCTCTTGAGCGTCTTTAGGCAAACAATTTATCGTTTCTTTTAGGTCAATATGAACTGCATTGACATGTTTTACATAATCAGGTTTGGATGGTGTATTTTCAATTATATTTTCTTGCTTTGCACCTATAGAAGATATAGTTAAAACAGAAGCAGGTTTTAGTTTATTTAATTTTTTGACAAAGGTTTCTCCACCTGTGCAATAACGATGTTTTTGCCAATAGTAATATTCCCATTCGTTTTTTCGAATTGGGATGCTCGATTTTTGAAGAATGATATTATAATCATCTGAAAGAAAGATTTTATTTTTGGTTTGTATCATATACAAACGAAAACCTCCAGTAAGGTCAGCACAAATTTTTAACCGTTCGCTTTTTTCTTGAATACAAAGCCAACTTCCTTTCAACTGGTTAGGATACTGTTCAATATTAAGTCTACTATCCTCAAGCTTATCTAAACTTAAGGGGTAACCAAAAAACAGTTTATCTCCTTTTGATACTATAGGAGACATTGTCAATTCTATATCAACATGAAAGCCTAAAAAGTTTTTCTTAAGTTTAAACATAGCCAACGGTTTTTAAACGTTAAACAAATTCCCAACTAAGCGGGGTACCTGCTTTAATATTTTTACGCACTTCTTTACCTAAAATATTTTCAAAATGTTTTGGCTCAAGTCCATCACCTGGTCGAATAATTCGGAGATTAGCCGCTGTAAAAGGTTCTCCTATTTTCATATCTTTTACGATATAGATAGAGCGTTTAAATCGCTTGCTATCTTTCTCCGTTTTCTGGATGCCATACTGTACTTTCCCCAATGCTTTAAAGGCTCTCTCACTTTCCGTCACTAACATTTTTAGTTCGGCAGGTTCTAACGAAAAAGTGCTATCTACTCCCCCATCTGATCGATCTAAGGTGAAGTGTTTTTCGATGACTCTAGCGCCTAAGGCTATGGCTGCTAATGGTGCTCCAATTCCCATTGTATGATCGGATAGACCAACGACAATATCACCAAACATTTGTTGAAGGTGTGGTATTGTCATTAAGTTGCAGGTTTCTGGTGACGCAGGGTAAGTACTCGTACATTTTAATAAAACCAACTCTTTACATCCGTTTGCTTTCAATATTCTGACCGATTCATCTATATCTGAAAGATTAGTAAGTCCTGTGGACATGATGACGGGTTTGCCTGTAGCAGCAACTTTTTTGAGCAATGGATGATCTGTATTTTCGAAAGAAGCTATTTTGTAAACAGGTACATCTAGTTCTTCTAAAAAATCAACCGCTGATGCATCGAACGGAGAACTAAAAGCTAGCATCCCTCTTTCTTTTGCTCTATCAAAAATTGCTTTATGCCAGTCCCAAGGAGTATGAGCAATTTGGTATAATTCATATAAATTTTTTCCCTTCCATAGCGACTTTTGATCATCAATATAAAAGAGATTATGCTTTGCATTAATTGTCATTGTATCAGCCGTATAGGTTTGTAGTTTTATGGCATCTGCACCCGCATCTGCTGCTGCATCTACGATTGCCAAGGCTCGATCTAAAGACTGATTGTGGTTACCAGACATTTCTGCGATGATGAATGGTTTTTGGTTGTGTCCAATAAGGCGGTCTGCTATTTTTATATTTTTCATCTGTTTAATTTTTTTCATTAAGTCC
>JAHDIP010000169.1 GCA_020630735.1 Saprospiraceae bacterium
TAACTCGAAAATACCAGCCACAAATCGGGAAGTTATTATTTGACCGTTACTTAGTCATGTACAAGATAGTCTTTTTTGTTTTGTCCGTTACTAAGTACTCACCTTTAGGCTCAAGTTTGTTTGACCAAATAATAGTGCTGAGAAATGGAAACAACATATTAGACTTTATTCTAAAGAGTTTTGTAAGGCACAAAAATCGTCTTTTTATCTTACTCAGAAGCATATCCCCACAATGTGGTTCATTCCATCAAATATCCACAGGATATTTGGTTGTTTCACAACTGCATTGGATTCATCCTCACTTGTAAGCCCTAAGAGGATTAGATTGTGGGCGTTTCTTAGCTGAAATAAAAAGACTTCTTTGTTGCTCATAAAAACCTTTCAGAATTAAGCCTATTGGCTGAACGACAAGAGTAGATTTTTAGCTGATGATGACCTTAACGATAAATAATGCGTCTTAAAATATAGGAATACAAACAGATAGTAAAAAAGGAGCTGCTTTTATTACTGTTACTATAATAGTTTTGGAGTAAGGTGATACTAAGTCACTTTTGATGTTTCTCTATTCTGGTATTCAGTTTTAGGATCATCACGGATAGCTATCCTTTTATGTTCATTAGCGTTACTACTTAAGTTTATTCTTTTTTGAAAAACAGTTTCATAGTCTTAAGTGCTTGGACAGAAAAAAGTAACTTTTTTCTGTCCAAGCACTTACTTAAATTAACATTAACAATGGCGGTACTTAAACGAAAAAATCCTACACAAACAAAAGCTTGGTTAAAGTTAAAAGCACATCATCGAGAATTGAAAAGTCAACACATGCGTGACTTGTTTACGTTTGATGAAAATCGGTTTAAACGTTTTTCTATACAATTTGAAGAGATGTTATTGGATTATTCCAAGAATATTATCACAGATGAAACACTAAATTATCTGAAAGAACTGGCCGAAGAAGTTGATCTGGCTGATGCAATTGATAAAATGTTTAGTGGTGCACAAATTAATGAAACAGAAAAACGATCGGTATTGCACGTAGCTCTGCGTAATAGAAGTAAACGAGCTATAAAAGTTAATGGCAAAAATGTCATGCCCAAAGTAAATGCAGTTCTGAAGCAAGTAAAAACGTTTTCTAAAAAGCTACTCAAAGGAAAATGGAAGGGCTACTCTGGCGAAGCGATTACTGATATTGTAAATATCGGTATCGGAGGTTCCGACCTCGGAGCGGTGATGGTAACGGAAGCATTAAAACCTTACTGGAAAAATATTCGCCCTCATTTTGTATCGAATGTAGATGGAACGCATCTTGCCGAAGTACTCAAAAAATGTGATCACGAGACAACCTTATTTATCATTGCGTCCAAATCGTTTACGACACAAGAAACGATGACCAATGCACATTCGGCTCGTCAATGGTTTTTAGAATCTGGAGCAAAAGAAAAACACATAAAGAAACATTTTGTGGCTGTTTCTACCAATGAAAAGGGCGTAAGTGATTTTGGAATTGATACCGATAATATGTTCGAATTTTGGGATTGGGTAGGAGGTCGTTATTCGCTTTCTTCAGCTATAGGATTACCTATTGCCTGCACTATCGGATACAAGAATTTCGAAAAATTGTTGGAAGGTCTTCATGCAATGGATGAGCATTTTAGGACGACTCCTTTCGAAAAAAATATTCCTGTACTTTTGGCTCTAATCGGGATTTGGTATAACAACTTTTTTGATGCTCAATCAGAAGCTATTTTACCATACGATCAATATTTACACCGATTTTCTGCCTATTTCCAACAAGGAAATATGGAGAGTAATGGAAAATGCGTTGACCGTTCTGGAAAAACAATCGACTACCAGACAGGACCAATCCTTTGGGGCGAACCAGGTACGAATGGTCAGCATGCTTTTTATCAATTGATACACCAAGGTACCAAGTTAATTCCTTGCGATTTTATAGCACCAGCGATCAGTCATAATCCCATAGGTGATCATCATGACATCTTATTGTCTAACTTTTTTGCCCAAACAGAAGCACTAATGAAAGGCAAAAATAAGAGCGAAGTAATAGACGAATTAAAAGCAGCAGGCAAATCAGCGAAAGAAATACAAGAATTGGCTAATTTTAAGGTGTTTAATGGAAATATTCCAACTAACTCGATTTTGGTGAAAAAAATTACACCAAGATCCTTGGGAGTTTTAATAGCAATGTATGAACACAAAATTTTTGTACAAGGCATCATTTGGAATGTATTTAGTTTCGATCAATGGGGCGTTCAACTCGGGAAAGAATTGGCAAATCGTATTTTGCCGGAACTAAAATCGAAAGATGTCGTACATACACACGATGCCTCAACCAATGGTTTAATAAACACGTACAAAAAAATGCGTAAGTAAAAACGGAGGTTTAGATCAATTAAATCGTTACTTCTTATAATATAAAGAGTCTTAAATATGGCTCACTAGTATTTTGTAAAATTATAATATCATGATGGATCAATTAGTTCAGCGATTTCCAGCTCAATTAGTAGAAGCATTAGAAATCGGTCGAAATGCAAAGATTACTCCTTCCAAAGAGCCAATTCATAAAGTATATGTAGCAGGTTTAGGTGGTTCAGGTATCGGAGCCAACTTTGTAGGAGAATTTGTACGTGCAGAATGCCCTGTACCTTATTTGGTAGGTAAAGGCTATCATGTACCCAATTATATTGATAAAAATACTTTGGCAATAGCGTCATCGTACTCAGGCAATACAGAAGAAACACTACAATCATTTGAACAATTATTGGCTAAAGGTGCTAAAATAGTAGTGATTGCTTCGGGAGGGAAACTCATAGCTAAAGCCGAAGAGCTTGGTTTAGATTATATCAAAGTACCAGACAATTGGCCTTCGCCAAGAGCTTGTTTAGGATACTCTTTAGTACAGCAACTATTCGTTTTGCATAAATTGGACTTAATATCTGATAAACTTATTGCAAATGTCGAAGCATCTGCAAAGCAATTAGCCGAGGGGCAGGAAGCAATCCAAGAAAGAGCAAAGCACATTGCTCAGATGCTTAATGGCAAAATGCCTGTGATTTATACAACTGATCGGATGGAAGCGGTAGCAGTACGTTTTCGTCAGCAACTCAACGAAAATGCAAAGATACTATGCTGGCATCATGTCGTACCTGAAATGAATCACAATGAATTGGTCGGTTGGAGAGATGAGTATAATAATCTTTCGGTAATTTATTTTAGAAATAAAGATGATTACCAACGCAATGCTGTGCGAATAGATATCAACAAAGAAATTATTAGTAATTATACCTCGTCAATTATCGAAATTTACTCAAAAGGAGAATCTTTGGTAGAACGTGCATTATATTTTGTACATTTGGGCGATTGGATATCAGTATACCTTGCAGATTTGAGGGGAATGGATGCTGTAGAGATCAAAGTTATTGATTACTTGAAAGGAGAATTATCTAAAGTTTAAAAAAATGGCGCTTGTCGCCTTGAAAATATTTTACAGTAATAAGTTTGTATAAAGGTGTAGCCAGAGGTGGCTATACCTTTTTTTGTGACTCTGCTTCAAATCTTTAATTTTACTTTCATCCAATTCTGAATTATTTCAATTGCTCACTTTTAGTTATCAAAGCGATCTGTTTTATACCCCAAAAATGGTAAACTGATCTTAAGCTATCTTAAAAGTTGAAAAAATAAATATGTTCTTAGTACCTTTAACGCACAACCTTTATTCTAGCCTTTAGAACATGGGTTAACAATTAACCACAAGAAACCTTTCCCAAAATCGGCTGATTAGATTTTTTAAGAAAACGTCCCATACAAGATGAAGAACGGAATAGGAGTATTGCAGCTGGTATTATTCATTGGTTTCATAGCAAGTCCATTTTTAATAAATGCCCAATTATTTTTAGATTACTCACAGAATCTACCATTCGGCGTAACTGCTGAGCAAAGCAAAGATGTGCAAATGGTCGATTTGAATAATGACAATCGGCTAGACATTGTCATTGCTGTAGAGTATAGCTTAAATCTCATTATGATGAATAACGGATTTGGGCAATTCAATATTAGTAATCAACAAAATCTTCCTCAAGAAATTCTCGATAGCGAAGAAATTGCCATCGCTGATTTTGATGGCAACGGTTCAAAAGATATCATCTTTGTTAGTGAAGACGATTTTGAACACGAATATTATCTTAATGATGGTAATGGAAATTTTTCTGTTGCTTCTTATACCTTACCTAGTACTTCTTGTAGTTCTATTATTGCTGCTGATTTTAATGGTGATGGTCATCAGGATATTCTTTTGGGCAATATCGGTCAAAATATGTTACTCATTAATAATGGTAATGGCTCTTGGTTTAATAACGAAACGGCACAGCGATTACCTAGTATTGCTGAAACCACTCGGGACTTAAAATTGGAAGACGTTAATGGTGATGGTCATCTTGATATTATCGAGGGAAACGAAGGCAATATTCGTCTGCTCATCAATAATGGTGCAGGCTATTTTACAGATCAATCAAGCAGTCGTTTGCCTAATCTTCCTACAATGGAAGTTAATAAAACAGTACTTGGTGATATTGATGCTGATGGCGATTTGGATATTTTTGTTTGTAATGTAGAATTTTTGTTAGGACAGAGTGCTCAAAACCGTTTACTACGAAACGATAATGGTTTTTTTGTAGATGTTACAAGCAGTATTCCTCAATCAAATGATCAAACAATAGATGCTGTTTTTACTGATATTGATGCAGATGGTGATCAAGATCTCATCACGGGAAATGTGCTTAATGCGACTTTAAAGCTCTATCGGAATTTTGGAAATGGAGAATTTTACGATGCTACTTTGAGTTCACTTGCAACTAATTATGATGTAGAAGCTTATGGTTTTTTCATCACAGATATTAATGGCGATGGTCTGAATGATCTCTATGTTTGTAATCGTGGTGGTGCTGACTTGTTATTATATAAAAATGCTAATTACCAGTTTGATGCAGACCCAACGCCACTAGCTGCTACAAAGGTTGAAGAAGAATCAATCACTCTATTTCCTAATCCAGTGAGCAATCAATTAATCATAAAATTTCAATTACCACTCGGATCAAACACAAACTTCGAACTCTACTCAAGCACTGGGAAATTGATAAAGCCTCTACAAACATCTATTAATGATTATGAAGTAACCATTACATTACCTGCCTCTTTAGCTAAAGGAATTTACTTCCTTCAATTCAAGCAAAACAATAAAATTTACACTAAAAAAATTATTAAAAACTAGAGGAATAAGTAGCATGTGTAAAAGAATAAGCACATCAGAATAAGATAAAAGTAACCTATCCTTAAGTGCCTTGTAGGGCAAAATAATAAGTACTTCGCAATAAGATATCTAAGTCTATCCAAAAGTAGCCTGTCCTTATAGGGCTAAAGAAGAAACAAGTCATCTAATGACATTGAAGCCTGATCATTATGCCCTTAACTATAAAGGATTTATTCAAAAAAAGAAACTAAATGCAACGATGTTGCAATAAAAAACTATATTTGCATCGTTTATAAACTAAAACTATATAAATTATGAATTTGAAATCACTTATTGCAGTCCTTATTATCGTAATATTATCTTTGAACTCTTGTAAAAAAGATGATCCCATTATAGAAGAGCCAGTGGAACTCATTACAACCTTAACCTACACATTGACCTCTAGTGATGGTGGATCAGTTGTGGTACTTAGCTTTCAAGACTTGGATGGTGATGGTGGCAATGCTCCAGTAATTACAGATGGCGTATTGAATGCCAATACTACCTATACAGGTGTCTTGATGCTTTCAAATGAACAGGCTTCTCCTGCAGAAGACATAACAGAAGAAATTAGCGAAGAAGATGAAGAGCACCAGTTCTTTTTTCAATCAACTGTTGCTGGATTAAATATTAGCTATACAGATCAAGATAGTGATGGAAATCCTTTAGGATTAACTACAGCGTTAACGACTACTGATGCAGGTAGTGGAACCATCAACATTGTTTTAAGACACGAACCTGCTAAATCAGCCGATGGAGTATCGGGTGGAGATATTACAAATGCTGGAGGTGAAACCGATATAGAAGTAACATTTAATGTAGATGTACAATAAATTAATAGTAAACGTCCTATTTCTTTTATTACCAATATTGAGTATAGCTCAAGATTGTACTTTCCGACTTAATGGTCAAGTCTTGGATTCTGGTACTGGTCTGCCATTGGAATTTGTCAATCTACAATTGACGGAAACCTTGGCTGGAACAACAACTGATAGCACTGGCCATTTTGAATTTCAAGATTTATGTCACGGAGATTACCATCTTGTGCTTAGTCATATTGGTTGCCAATCCCAAAAGATTTTCGTTCACCTTCATAGCGATACTTCTTTAAGTCTAACATTAGATCATACAGTTAATGATTTACATTATATCGAAGTAACTGGAAAATCGGCTACAAGCTCTACTTTACGATTAGAAACCATAAGCGAACAAGACATTACAGACAATGCCCACGAAAACTTGTCTAATATGTTGGAGTCTATTGTTGGAGTAAGTACCCTCAAAAATGGAAGTGGAATTTCTAAGCCAGTCGTTCATGGTTTATACGGTAATCGTTTGACCATCCTTAATAATGGCATTGCTCAAAGTGGACAACAATGGGGCAATGACCATAGTCCAGAAATTGACCCTTTAGTTGCGAATAAAATAAAAGTGATCAAAGGAACGAGTGCTTTGGAATATGTAGGAGGAAATTTAGGTTCTATCGTTATGATAGAACCTAAAAAAATTATCAGAGAGCCTCATTTGCATGGAAGGGTAGGTTACTTTTTTGAATCTAATGGTTTGGGCAATGGTCTAAATGTTCAAATGCAAAAATATGCTCCATCGGTAGCCTGGAAAATTAATGGTACCTTGAAGAAAAGTGGTGATAAAAAAACGCCTAATTATTTTTTAAATAACACTGGTAGTCAAGAAGCAAACTTTGCCTTGCAATTAGAAAAATCGTTTAACGATCATTTTTCATATGATCTTTATGCTAGTACCTTTAATACAGAATTAGGTGTTTTAAGAGGTTCACACATTAGTAATACAACCAATTTAGAAGAAGCACTTTCGAGAGATGTACCTTTTTATACAGAGGAAACGTTTAGTTATCAAATTGATGCCCCTAAACAAAAAGTCAACCACCACTTATTAAAACTGCATTCCAAATATTTTCTGGATGAAGAACAATGGATTGACATCACACTTGCAGGGCAGTTGAATGACCGAAAAGAATTTGATATAAGAAGGGGAGGGCGAACAGATACTCCTGCACTTAGTCTCTTGCAAACGTCTATTTTTGCAGAGCTTAAATACCAAAGAGAACTAGAACTGTGGAAAATAAAATCTGGGATACAATACAATAATACTAATAATTCAAACACACCAGGAACTGGTATTTTGCCACTGGTGCCCGATTATCTTTCTAATGAGATTGGAACGTTTTTTATTCTTTCTAGAGTAAGGAACAAATCCCTTTTTGATATAGGGCTTCGTTACAATTTTATTTTACAAGATGTTGCTACGATCAGTAGGACTCTACCTAGAGAAATCATTCGCTACGAAAACATTTTTCATAATGTAAATAGTTCGCTAGGTTACACATATACCTTTTCGAAGAATCAAGCACTAACAGCCAATGTAGGTTTTGGTATGCGCAATCCTGCCATTAATGAACTATATAGTTCAGGCTTACATCAAGGAGTAAGCAGTATTGAAGAAGGAGATGTTAACCTTAAAACAGAAGAGGCTATAAAAGGTATTCTCGAATACAAAAGTAAGCTAAGTTCCAAAATTTCGTTTGAAGCATTATTTTTCTATCAACGAATCAATGATTACATTTTTTTGAATCCTCAAGATGAAATTCGTCTTACTATAAGAGGTGCTTTCCCCGTGTTTAAATATGAACAAACCAATGCGGAAATTTATGGTCTTGATTTTGCGAGCCGAATAGCTTTTTCTAAATCTTTATTTACCGATTTGAAGTATAGTTTTATTAGAGGAAATGATCTATCGAATAGTTTACCCTTAGTCAATATTCCTGCGAATAATTTATCTGCAAATTTGGTATACCAATTAGACAAAACGATCAACATCAATAATAAACAGCTCGAAAATTTTGAATTCGAAATTAATGGCCAATATGTTTTTGAACAAGCTAATTTATTGCCTGAACAAGATTTTGTTGCAGTACCCAATGCCTATACACTTTTGGGAATGAAGCTATCGAGCGACTTACAGTTGAAACGAGTACGATTGCGTTTGATTGCCAAAGTTGACAATCTATTGAATACAACATATAGAGATTATCTGAATAGACAACGTTACTTTGCCGATGATTTAGGAATAAATGCAAGCTTTACTATTAATGTAAAATTCTAAGAAGACGATATGAATAACGAATTAGAATTTCCAATCCAAATGCTACACAGTAGAAAGCTTAAAGCCACACCTACTCGCACCAAACTATTAAAGGAAATCCATGCTTATGGTTCTGCTATGCCTTATTCTTTGATCTGTAGAAAATTCAAAAATGCGGATAGAGTAACCCTCTATCGAACTATTGAAAAACTCGTTGAGAAAGGATTAATCCATCGAGCATTTAGTAATAATAAGGAAACTTATTATGCTTTGTGCAATACAAAATGTACTGCAACCACTCACTATCACAATCATATTCATTTCAAATGTACCCAATGTAAACTTGTTACTTGCGAACACTTAAATGAAGAAGTCGAAATATCTCTTCCAGATTTTGTTGTCGACAAAATCAGCATCAATGTTGTTGGTATTTGCAAGAGCTGTAAATAATATATAGAAACCAAAGTTGTTTTCGGAATGTCAAACGATTAAAGCTACTTAGAATCAATCAGAAGCTACAAATGATGATCCGATAACCGAATACAGGTAGGAATAATACTCTTTTCGACAACTACTTAACAAAATAAACACATTAAGTTTGTCGTTTATTTGTTATATTTATGATAAACTTAAACGCTATTCCAAAAACACATAATTATTTGCTATGAATAAATATCAATACTCTCCAATTTCAAACCTCCGACTATTAGACTTAAAAAAACTACTCTTCTTGTGCTTATTTTTTCTTTCCTTTTTATCGCTACAAGCACAGTGGTTAGACTGGCAAGAAGCAACTTCTTCTCGTTTAGAATTAACAACGGTAGCTAATAGTGATGGTGAAGAAAAAGATATGTCGCCAGCCGACTTAAATAATGATGGACTTACCGATTTGATTGTTGTTCGAAAAGAGCCTTTCTCTAGTTCTACACAACCATCCAAATCTGATTTATTACTAATGAATGTTGATGGTGTATTGACGGATCAAACAAGTACCTATGCACCTGAATTTTTATCTAACCCTTCTTTTGCCCGTGACCTTTTTATTGGCGATTTTGATGACGATGGTTGGCAAGATGTCATCATTGCGAATACCTTTGATCAGCAACCAATCTATTATCGAAACCGAGGGAATGATACCAATGGAAATTGGTTGGGACTCATAGATGAATCTGCCAGTCGTTTTCCTGTATTGACAGAAGATGAAGTACTGCTTTGTGCAGTATGGGGTGGCGACTTAACTGGTAATGGAGCAATGGATATTTATATGGTCAACTACAAGCAAAATTCTGCTGGAGGTATCGCCAAAGATTTTTTATTGATTAATGATGGTGCTGGCTATTTTACAAACGAAACACAAAGCAGGGTAGGAGACTTCCGAAATTCTGCCTTTGGTACCTCTGTTGAAATTCATGATATTGACAATGATGGTGATAATGATATTATCAAAAATTCAGTGCTTTACTCTGTACCACCTTGGAATCAGCAAGGCTTATTTATTTTGTATAATAATGGATCAGGTAATTTTACGAATTACCAAAAAATAAGTAATAGTCCTTTCGGAGCTGATGCACCTTACATGTTTAGAGTGGAAGACTTTAATCAAGATGGAATGCTCGATGTTTTTGTAGTTGATGATGGAGTCGATTATCAATTAACAGCATCAAGTATTAACGCTAATAGTTTTATCTCATACAATGTGGTACCATTAAATGCTTCTGGTACTAATTCTTTTGGTGGAAATATCCATTCGACAGATTTAGACTTAGATGGAGATATAGACATCGCTGTAGCAGATGTTGATGTGGATATACCTCCTTGTAATTCTAGTAGATATTTTTCCATTTTTGAAAATGTAAATGGTGTTTTGACCAATACATATAATGGTGCTAATCCTTGGAATACCAATACTTACGATTTTAGTTTTTTAGATATTAATGATGATGGCTTAGACGATTTTGTACTGGGACTTTGTTCTGGTTATTCTGTTTTTATGAATGATAATTGTGAACTAGTCACCAATGCAGCAGACTACGACCTCGATGGAATTTCTGATGCTTGCGATGACTGCCCCACTAATCCTGACCCTAATTGTATTCCTGATCCGACCTTTCCAACAGTCGATCCAAATTTAGATATTGCTCGACAATGGAATGAATTATTATTAGAGTCCATCCGAAAAGATTTTGCTCGACCTACGGTACATGCACGTAACCTTTTCCATACATCTATTGCTATGTGGGATGCTTGGGCAGCTTATAACCCCGCAGCAGGTTGTACCTATTTATTAGGTCAAACAATTGAAGGATTTACCTGTAGTTTTAATGGTGTACCTGTTCCAATAGACCTGGAAGCTGCTAGAGAAGAAGCAATAAGTTTTGCTGCTTATCGGATTCTATCGCATCGTTTTGCCAACTCACCAGAGGTTACCGTTTTACAAAATGCTTATGATAATCATATGGCAGTTTTAGGGTATAATACGGCAGTTACTTCTACCGATTATTCGACTGGTTCGTCAGCAGCACTAGGAAATTATATTGCTCAATGTGTTATTAGTTTTGGAATGTTAGATGGTGCAAATGAACAGAATGCTTATGAAAATACTGCTTACACTCCTGTAAACGGTCCTTTGGTAATAGATAATCCAGGAAATCCCGACATCAGCGACTATAATCGCTGGCAACCACTAACGTTAGATTTATTTATTGATCAAAGTGGAAATGTTATTCCTGGTGCTACACCAGATTTTTTAAGCCCAGAATGGGGGCAAGTTACTCCCTTTGCATTAGAAGCAAGTGATTTGACGACTTATAACCGTGATGGATTTAACTACGAAGTTTACCACGATCCAGGGGCACCTCCTTATATGGATTTGAATGGTGGAGCTCAGACGAATGATTACCAATGGAATTTTGCAACAGTATTGACGTGGTCTTCACATCTTGATCCTACAGATGGTGTGATGCAAGATATTTCGCCAGGCGTAGTTGGCAATAGTCCGACCTTTCCAACATCATATACTGGCTATCCATCTTTTTATAATCAATTGAGTGGTGGTACTTCTGCTACAGGTCATGCAGTCAATCCTACTACAGGTCAAGCTTATGCAGCTAACCTCGTTCCTCGTGGAGATTTTTCAAGAGTATTAGCTGAGTTTTGGGCAGATGGTCCAGATTCTGAAACACCGCCTGGGCATTGGTTTACCTTACTCAATTACGTTGCAGATCATCCTGACTTTGAAAAAAGATACGAAGGTCAAGGACCTATCTTAAATGAAACAGAGTGGTATGTAAAATCATATCTAACGATGGGAGGAGCAATGCACGATGCAGCAGTTACTGCTTGGGGCATAAAAGGATGGTACGATTACTTACGACCTATTTCAGCAATCCGTGCAATGGCAGATTTAGGTCAAAGTTCTAATCCATTAGGAGCGAGTTATCATCCTGCAGGTCTCCCATTGATTCCCGGATATATTGAAATGGTTACTCTAAATGATCCTTTAGCTGGAGCTGGAAATGTGAATGTCAACAAAATAAAAGTCAAAGCATGGAAAGGACACGATGCCATCAATAACGTCGATACAGATGAAGCAGGCGTAGATTGGATTCTTGCAGAAGATTGGGTTCCTTACCAACGGCCGTCATTCGTAACACCTCCATTTGCTGGCTATGTATCTGGTCACTCAACTTATTCTAGAGCGGCAGCAGAAGTATTGACACTTTTGACTGGTGATGCTTATTTCCCTGGAGGCTTGGGAACGTTTACAGCCACTAAAGACGAGTTTCTTGTTTTTGAGGATGGACCAAGTGTCGATGTTGAATTGCAATGGGCAACCTATCGAGATGCTGCTGATCAATCTGCCTTGTCTCGTATTTGGGGAGGTATTCATCCTCCCGCTGATGATATTCCTGGTCGAATTATTGGAGAACAAATTGGGATTGATGCTTATGCTAAAGCCAAAACATATTTTACTGGACAAAGTAGTACTTGTGTTGACGATTGTGAATTTCCGAGTAATATTGCAGCAACAGTTATTGGTGGTCATGTAGTTCGATTAGACTGGGATGATGTTGCTAATCCAATAGACAAATATCGAGTTCAAATTAGAGTGCAAGGTGATCCTTGGCCTAGTGGAGATTTAAACGCACCTACCAGTTATCGTTTTATCAATGGTTTAACCTCTAATACGACTTACCAATGTAGGGTGAAAACAAATTGCCTAGATGGTAAGGTATCAGTTTGGTCAAACCCAATTACGTTTACGACTTCTGCTGACGCTTGTGATCGACCATTGGCTACATCAGCGAGTGGAATTACGGCGACTTCTGCTACGATCAATTGGTCGTCCATTCCTGATGCGAGTAAGTATAAAATATTTTACAAAGAAGCAGGACAATCATGGATAACGATTTATGTAAATGCACCAACAGCTTCTTATAATTTGTCAGGATTATTATCCAATCAAAAATATTTTTATAAAGTAAAAACGAAATGTCCCTTTGGATGGACGAATTGGTATCCCAAAGATCAATTTATAACCTCAGCGTCTTTTACGAATGATATGCAAAGCAGATCAACAATTGATGTTCAAGCTATTCAGTTGTTCCCTAATCCAGCTACAGAGCAATTAAATATACAATTAGGAGAGCAAAAAACCGAAGTCATCTACATCGTTAACCTAAATGGACAACGATTAAAGACTATTGGAGCATCAAGTGGTCAATTGCAACTTGATATAGAAGATTTAGCCACAGGCACTTATTTCGTCAATATCATTTTGGAAAATCAAGAAATACTGACTAAGAAGTTTGTGAAGTTGTAGAAAAATAAATGTGCAGCAATGCCCAAGGCAGAGCGATAAAAAAGGTAAAAGGCCATCATTCTTAGAATGATGGCCTTTTTTATCTAAAAATTATAGAAAATGAGCATATGTTGATAAAAAATAGTTAATTTTATTTG
>JAHDIP010000170.1 GCA_020630735.1 Saprospiraceae bacterium
TCTAGATTTGTTAGTACAAAGATGGTTATCTTTTAGAAGAAAATCAAAATCAATTTTTATCGTTTATCAATGAAAATAAGTGTGTTTTCTTTTGTTAAAAATTGATTATCAATCGATTGTGAAAGTTGTTTCCAATCACTATTGCCTTTAGATCGGTTTGGAAATATAATAAGTTGATAATAAGATTAAAAGTAATGAGAATCAAGAGGTGAAAAGAGAAAATACAGCAACCAAAGTGGTTTTCGGATTGCCAAATGGTTAAAGCAATAGCTACCCAAGATGATCAGATAATTGAATACTGGTAGGTATAGAATACTTGCAAAACGATCTAACCTATGCGTTTTACACTTTTGAATTCTCCTGATAGTATATTTTAAATAAAAATGAAATGCTCCAGCGGAATTATAGAAATTTAAGTATAGCGTATACTCTGTTGTATAATTTACAGATGCAATCTTTTGTTTTCAAAAGATTGCATCTGTAAATGCTTTAAGCATTTTCTTCCCAAATACAACAAATATTGATGATTGTTTCTACTGCTTTATGCATATCTTGAACAGAAACCCATTCATGTTTGGAATGGAAAGCGTGCTCACCTGCAAATATATTTGGACAAGGTAATCCCATATACGATAAGCGTGAACCATCCGTACCACCTCTAATACTATTTCGAACAGCTTTTACACCAGTACGTTCGATAGCTTGGAGAGCATAGTTGGTAATTTCGGGGTTTTTAACTAGAATTTTTTGCATATTTCGATACTGCTCGTTTACGATAAATTCAGCAGTAGAGTTAGGATAATCTTTGAGTACATCTTCCATGATAGCTTTTAGTTCGGCTTCATGAGCGGCTAGTTTTTCATCCGTAAAATCTCGAATGATAAATTTAACAGTAGCTTTTTCGAGCATTCCAGATATAGAGGTTGGATGAACGAAGCCTTCCATCTTTTCAGTCGTTTCAGGTGAAAGACGATCTTTTGGTAAACGAGCTACGATTTCAGAAGCTATTTTTATAGCATGTTCCATTTTTCCTTTAGCAAAGCCTGGATGTACACTTACACCAGTAATATTGATGGTGACACTATCCGCAGAGAACGTTTCGTCTTCGATATAACCAAGCGTTTCGCCATCGACTGTATAGCCAAAATCAGCACCAAGTTTTTCTAAATCAACTTTATCGACTCCACGTCCTATTTCTTCGTCGCAGGTAAATAAGATTTTAATCTCTCCATGTTTTACTTCGGGATGTGTCATGAAAAAGTTGGCAGCATCCATGATTTCTGCAACCCCCGCTTTATTGTCCGCACCGAGTAGGGTAGTACCACTTGCAGTGATGATATCATGACCAATTTGGTTTTTTAAATCAGCATGATCAGCTAATCGGATAACTTGTGTATGATCATCAGGTAAGACGATGTCGGCACCAGTATAGTTTTTATGAATGATTGGTTTTACATCTTTGCCACTACAATCGGGAGCAGTATCCATGTGAGAGCAAAAACAAAGAACAGGTACTTTTTTATCTGTATTACTAGGAATGGTTGCATAGACTAGTCCATGCTCATCGAGGTGAGCATCAGAAATCCCCATCGCTAATAATTCTTCAACAAGGAGTTTACCAAGATTTTTTTGTTTTTCGGTAGATGGATAACTTTTTGATGAAGCATCAGATTGAGTATCTATTTGTACATATTTCAAGAAACGATCAGTAACAGTGTGTTTTATTTCTAAAGACATATCAAATTATTTTTTAATTTAAGCTCCAAAAATAGGGCTATTTTCTTTCTTTTCCAATTTAAGATGCGAATAGACTTCATTGAATATATAGAATGATTCAGCCTTGGGCTTTTAAAAAGGGAAAGCACTTGATACATTTAGCCTCTTTGCGAAAAAATCAGTAATTTGCGACAAAATATTCCTGACGGTATTCAGATTTGGAGCACCACTGGGAATAAAGATTTGGTTTTCAAAAGCTTAAAATTTTGGGAATCAAAAAAAACTTTTCAGTTTCAGCATAGTAACGTAAATTATGACAATTAATATACCAGCGCCTAAGGAAAATCAAAAACGAATCGTAGTTGTTGGCGGAGGATTTGCAGGACTTACTTTCGCTCAACGACTTGCCAAAACGGATTATCAAATCATCCTGATTGACAAAAATAACTATCATCAATTTCAGCCTCTATTTTATCAAGTAGCGATGGCTGGTTTGGAACCGAGTTCAATCGCCTTTCCACTTCGTAAGACCTTTCAAAAAAATAAGAATGTAATTATTCGGGTAACGGAGGTAGAGGAAATAGATAAAGAAAAGCAAGAAATAAAAACAGGTCTGGGTAATTTGCATTACGATTATTTGGTTGTAGCTATTGGTGCAAAGACAAACTTTTTTGGAAACGAAAATCTAGAAGAACGAGCCATTTCTATGAAATCCGTTTCAGAGGCTTTGTTTCTTCGAAACTGCATCTTAAATGATTTGGAGTCGGCTCTTACAACAACAGATTTTGAAGAACGACAAGGACTGATAGACATTGTAATCGTTGGAGGTGGTCCTACTGGAGTAGAAGTGGCTGGTGCTTTAGCAGAAATGAAAAAATATATTTTACCCAAAGATTATCCAGAACTTAATTGCGAAGAAATAGATATTTATTTGATCCAAAGTTCGAGTACTTTGCTCAAAGGAATGTCAGATGAAGCGGGAGCATCAGCTGAACAGTTTTTAAAAGAACTAGGTGTTATTGTCAAAAAGAATACAAGAGTAACGGATTATGATGGAGAATTTGTTTCTATGAAAGATGGCTCTAAAATACGCAGTAATAAAGTCATTTGGGCAGCTGGAATAAAAGGTAATTCTATCAAAGGTTTTGAAGAGGAAGATATTACTTATGGAAACCGTTTCAACGTCAATCGCTTCAATCAAATCAGCGGTATAAGTTCGCTTTATGCGATTGGTGACATTGCATATATGGAGGAAGGGGCTTACCCCAAAGGGCATCCACAAGTAGCTCAAGTCGCTATACAACAAGCGAAAAACTTAGCAGATAATTTTAAACGATTGGAGCAGCAAAAAGACTTTTTACCGTTTTCGTACAATGACCTTGGTTCGATGGCTACTATTGGGCGTAATCGAGCAGTCGTAGATTTACCTCGCTTTAAGTTTCAAGGATTTTTCGCTTGGGTAGTTTGGTTAATTGTTCATCTTTTTTCGTTGATTGGTGTCAAAAACAAGCTCTTTGTGTTTATTAATTGGTGCTGGAATTATTTTACCTATGATCATTCTTTGCGTTTGTTAATTAAACCGAAAGTCCATAAGCATTCAAAATTAGTGGAAGAAGATTAATGGGCTTGATGGTGGGACAAAAAAAAGGTAGCAGAATTTATCTACTACCCGTTTAGTGTGAAAACTAACACACGCCCTCTCTCATTCTTATATATCTTAATATCTATTTAATGATAGATTATTTGTCGTTTGTTATGAGTACAAGTAAATCTTTTTGCGAATCTTATACAAATAAAAATAAATAGTTTTGTGACGTGACAAAGAATTAACTTATTAACCTTATAATCACTTTTAATTGCAAAACAAATGTCAGTTTTTTCCTCTTTGAAATCAAACTTTTTGGCTATACAAATACTCTACAAAGGTTATTTCTATTGAATTGTAGAGTATTTGTATAATATATTTTTACTATTAAAACAATCAATCTAACCTTTTAGATAGTAAAATATTAACTTATATGGTCGCTTAACAAATAGAATGGATTGTTCTTCTAAATCAAAGTCATGTTTTTTTGCTCAATTTATATTAATCTTGTGATAATATATCGGTTTGGTTTTTTAGCGAAAAATTTTATACTGATCATCAAAGAACGAGAAAAATCCAAAAACCACTTCGGTTGTTTTATATTACACAAAAGCCTATGATTTTTAAAATCATAGGCTTTTGTGTAATAGTCTAAAATAAACGTTAATAAGAACTACCGAATAAGAGTGGTGTTACCTTTATAAGATTTTCGTTGCCCATCCACATACTCCACTTCCACGTACCAAACATAAACGCCAGGATTCATATTTTTACCTCTAAAAACGCCATCCCATCCAGTATCGGGATCATTGATATTTACTTCAGTACTTTCATACAATAGTTCGCCCCAACGATCATATACTCTAAATAAAGAAATAATTGTATTTTCTAAACCATGAATAACCAATCGATCATTTTGCCCATCTCCGTTTGGTGAAAAACCAGTAGGCACATGAACGGTTTGATTTTTTTCGATAAAGATAGTGATAAGGTCTTCGCCCACACAACCATTTTCATCGACAACGACAAGTTCGTATGTATAACTTTCTTGAGCAGTTACTATTGGGCTAGGGCACGAAGTACAACTTAATCTTGTACTATCTTCCAAGCTCCAGCTATAGGTCTCGTCACCAGAAGCAAAAGTTACTTCTGGAGTAAGCTCAAGAGTAGTACCTAATGGAATGACTTGATCAGGTCCTAAATCTACTGTGACTGGACTTGGTTGACGAATTTCAATAAGCTCTGGATATTCAAAAATACAGCCATTGCCATCTCTTACAAAAGCAGGATAAAAACCAGCAGTCATACCTACTTTTATATTAGCACCATCAAAGTTGACACCATCTAGACTATAGGTATATGGAGGTGTTCCTCCTTCAGGAGCCAATGCAATCATTCCGTTTTGCCCTTCATTACAGTCTACATTTTCTACATCGTAGCTCATGTCCAATGCAAGTTCAGGTTCATCAATATTAGTTGTCATTACGATTGTACAGCCATTTGCATCTGTTACACTAAGATTGTAGTCGCCAGCAGTAAGGCTTTCGATATTAGACGTAGTTTCACCATTTGACCATTCATATACATATGGCTCTACACCGCCTTCTATAAAGGATACAATGGAACCATCTGCATTTCCTTTACATAAGATTTCGTTAGGAGCTAACTCTAACTCTAAGGCTGGTGGTTCGTCAATACTTCCAGTTGCAACAGCAAAACAGCCATTTATATCTGTTACGGTTACTGCATAATTTCCAATAGGGAGATTATTTGCAGTTTCAGTTGTCTGTGTACCAGTATTAGGACTCCAAAAATAAGTGTAAGGTGCCGAGCCTCCATTTCCTTGTACTGTCATAAAGCCATCTTCACCTTCGGTACAATTTACGGCACTTGTTTCGGTGATTTGAGCTGACATAGGTTCGGGGGTATCTATCGTTATAGAAGCAGTTGCCGAACAACCATAAAGATTTACAACAGTAACAGTATAACTTTCACCTCCTACTAATCCAGTGGCTATTTCACCTGTTTGAATTGGATTGGTATTCCAATTAATTATGTAATCGTCTACTTGTATACCATTAAACGAAAAAACAATATCGTCAACGCTAGCCGTTCCATCATTACCACCACTACAAGCCGAACTTGTTTGTGATAACAATAATTCAAAACCAGCAGCTTCCCTTATTATAATAGAATCGATATAAGTACAATCGCCAACATCACTAACAGTAACAAAGTGTGTTCCAGCAGAAAGATTGACAGCAGTAGGTGTCGTTTGTCCATCACTCCATATATAAGAGTAAGGAGCATTGCCACCAGAAGCACTTACCATGGCAATACCATCTGACAGACCTGCACATATTGTATCAGGTGGAGACATGAAGGTGCTTACTCCTTCTATAGGTTGAGTAACCATATAGTTGGAAATATCAGAACATCCATTCATATCTGTTACGGTTAAAAAATAATTTCCAGCAGGAATATCATTGATATCTTCTGTTGTATTTGTAAATCCACTTGAACTTGTCCAAGAGAACGTATAGGGTATTGTTCCTCCTGCTACACTTATGTCAATTAATCCATCTGTACCATTAAAGCAATTAACATCTGTTATATCGTTTGTTACAACTAGGGCAGTAGCTTCAGTAATGGTAACATTTTCTGTAGCTTCACAGCCATTAGCGTCAATGATTGTCGCAGTATAGTCTCCATTGGTAAGGTTGAATACAGATAAGCCACTGGCTCCATTACTCCAATTTACAGTATAAGGTAAGACACCACCAGTGATAGTGAGTTCAATAGAACCTGTATCGTCTCCACTACAATTGACATTTACTTGAGTAGAAGAATAGACGAGAGCTGTAGGTTCGTTAATAACCGTATTCATCTCCATCGTACAGCCATTTATATCTGTAACCGTAACTGTATAGTTTTGTGCGGTTAGGTTTGATGCGGTAGCAGTTGTTTGGTTATTGGCATCATTCCACAAATAAGTATAACCTCCTGCTCCGCCTGTAGCAGTTATTGTTGCTGAACCAGTATTATCTCCATTACAATTAATGTCTGTAGGTTCGATACTTAAAACGATTGGTTCAGATTCTGCTATAATAATAGAGTCCAATGTGGTACATCCGTTTAAGTCACTTACGGTTACGAAGTAAGTTCCAGCTAACAGACTATTTATTGTGCCAGTTGTTTCTCCGTTATTCCAAATAAACGAATAGGGTGGTGTACCTCCAGTAGCTGTAACTGTACCATCACCAGTTGAACCACCTCCACAAGCAACATCATTAGAGTTTGACAATGATGTCAATTCGAGAGGTTCGTCAACAGTTATATTATTTAAGGTAGAACAACCATTTGCATCAGTGACAGTTACTGTATAGTTTCCAGCTAAAAGATCTATAGCAGTTGGTGTGTCTTGTGCTGAAGGATCACTCCAGAGATATGTATAAGGTGCAAGACCTCCCATTGCAACTACACTAGCTGTACCTGTCGCAAGTCCGAAGCAAGAAACTAGATCAGTAGACATATTAAGGTCAATTGGGTCTGGACTCGTGACCTCTATTGTGTCCACCGCAGAACAACCATTGAGGTCAGTGATGGTGACATAATGTATACCGAATGGCAAATTGGTTGCTATAGAATCTGTTTGTGCATTACTCCAACTAAAAGAATAGGGAGCTACTCCGTTTGTTAAGGTAACAGTTAAAGACACGCTACAATTTTCAGTACTTAAAACAATTTCTGTAGATTCTATAGGATCGGGTTCGTCAAGCATTGCCTGAATAGAAGTCGGGCAACCTAAAGCATCGACAATATTGACGGTATAAGTACCCGCAGCTAAGTCGGTAAAAATTCCTGTTGTATTCGTCTCTCCATCTAATGTATATTCATATGGAGGAGATGTTCCCATTACAGAAGCTGTAATTGTTCCGTCAGCATTGCCACCACAAGTAGGATTTATAGAGCTTTCAATCATAGGTGTGGCAGGAACACAATCTGGTGTACAACAATTTAAACTAATAGAATCACCTAGACAATCACCTACACCTCTAATAAGTATATCAACGCAAGTATTCAAATCTAATCCGGAAATAAGGTGCGATAAATTATCACTTGAGTTTACCCATCCTGCATTATCAATGTTTACTTCATAGCTATTAGCATCTGGCAAGTCTGGCCATTCAACAGTAATACTATTTTCTGTAATTGTCGTACAAGTTGCTTCAGGAGCTTCTAAGGTAATCGTTTCAATCGTGATGGAATCGTAAACCACACAACCATAAGTATCCGAAGCGGTAAGGTAATAGGTTGTCGTTTCTGTGGGGCTTGCAATAGGATTTGGACAGTCTGTACAACTTAAGCCAGTTGCTGGAGCCCAACTATAATTGATTTGGTATAAAGGAGTAAAACAAATAGACCAGCTATGTAAGGTTCCAATCAAACCAGGACCTGTATCATCAATCATTCTTAATTGCCAAGTACCATTAGTAGGATTATCTCCATAAAGGTCATTCCAATCACCTTCAGGATACCAATCGCCTGTAAACGGAGCATAAGAGGCTGGTGCAAATGTACCTGGCCCTGTAATGGTATCGGTAGCAGTTGGTGTAAAACAGGTATTGATATAGTCCCAACCATTTGCGCCATTATCTGTGGTCAATTCAATAAATTGACCACCCGGACTAATAAGATAAATATCTAAATCATCGACCCAAAAATGAGTGAGGCTATCTATACAAACGGATTTTATCACACCAGGTCCTAAATCTGCAGGTTGTACTCCAAAGACTTGTATGTCTGACGTGATTGGTGTGGCATGAGGTGCAACCACAACTGTTGAATTGGAACTAAAGTTTGGTGGATCAGGAAGCGGTACGGCCAAAGTACCATCTAGTTGTATAGAATCTCCAACACAAATAATTTGGTCAGGACCTATTTCTGGATCTACAATGGTATTATCTCTGATAAAAATCCAAAAGGTATCTCTATTACACGGATCTCGTTGTACGTCAATACCTATACTTTCGGCGCTTTCTAGAATGCCATCTTCAAAAGCAATGATAGGACGACTTACTAGGCTATCTCCTGCAGCAATAAACAAATCTTCAGGTATAAATTCATAATCTACTCCATTTTCAGCAGTACCAACAATAGTATAGTCAATGTAAGTATCACTTTCAACAGGAGAAGGTAATATGAAAGAAAGGACACCATCTGAACAGCCCTCAGTTATTGTTCCATCTAAACTTAGTGTAGCAGCTTCTACCTCAAGTGATCCTGTTCCAAAGCTTTTTGCTTCTAGAAAAACAGAGGTGTCATAATCATTATCACCAACATCGGCTAGAGCTAGAGAAATCGTATATGTTTCGCAAGGTATAACAATTGCTTGCGCAGTAAATATATTTAAATATGCATTAAAACTGAATGTTTGGCTACCACTATTATTGTTGTAATAGGAACAGTAGTTAAAGTCACACCCTGGACCGCTGCCACAATTAACATTATTAATGGTTACTGGATTATTTGAAAAGGTCAAACCTGTAGGGTCATTAATTTCAGGAACTAATGCAATATTATCACTATTATATAAGCCTCCTTCTGGATTAGGTCCTGATATAAAAAAACCAAATACATCATTATAATCTGAGCAAGCAAAGTCAGGATATTCTTCAGAAGCAAAAACATAACGGAAACGCAAGGTATCAGAGGTAGGAATAAATGTGATTTCGTATTTAACTAAATCGTTTAGTGGATTAGTAGCAATGGGGTCTAAGTTGGGATCAGTAGAAGGGCCACTAGTAGCCCCTCCTATAATACCATTAGCCTGACCAATTGCTGATGTAGCCATACCAGTAGACATCACCAATCCACGATCAATTCCTATATCTGCTTCTCCATTCGTAAAATAACCAACTGCATTTATTTCTCCATCATAACTCAAATTTGTAACTTCAACACCATCTCCTAGAAAGACATTTTCAATCAAGCCTTCAGGAGAAAAAGGACCTGTATTTTCGGCACCTGTTACTTCTATTTGGCTATAAGCTGTTGTGCATAAAATAAAGAATGGAAGAATAATTGCGAAACGCCAGCTATGAATTAAAGGAAAGAAGGTTAATTGTTTAGTCGGCAATAAGGTCGTGTTTGTCTGTATTTCGTTTTTCATTTTTTTGAAATTTGTGTACGGTCTTTGGAGTTTATTCTGAAAGGTTTTAATGAAAAAAGACGCTTTCTTAGCCATACAAAATTCTTTAGAATAAACTCTTTTGGCTCAAAAAAAATTGTACCCACAATTTAAGGGGTTTAAATAAAAAAGCATTCTCTAGTTGCATTAGATTATGCCTATAAAACGACAAGCCACTAATTTAATGACTTAAAAAATGGCTAAACGATAAACAGATTTAATTTTGCTCAAGTTGCTTTGGAATAGTGACTAAGGTATTCCTAATCGAAAAAAGTATGCTAATTATAGTAGGGGACTACGATCAAAAAAGTAAAAAAATCAAAGTCGAAATTGATTTTATCTGGAAAAACTCAGTAGCTAAAGTCAATTACTTCGACGATTTTCATAGTTTTATCTAAAAATTGATAATTTATAGAACTACTTCTCTTATTTTGCATATAAATATCAATTTCTAATTAGTAACTAAAAATAACAAAATATCACGAAAAAATATAAGTAATAGGCTTTTATTTTCAATCTTTGCTTCTTACTTATCTAAAATGATAAACCAACTTAAAGATTTAAATTATGGGACAATTCTTCAAAAATATTTTTTCTTCTTGCCTAGGCGTCTTACTTGCAATGTTTGTTCTTGTCGGAATTGGAGGTGGTGCAATTGGGAGTTTGGCGAGTAGTGCATCTAAAAAGGGAAGCAAAGCAAAAGCAAATTCGGTACTCGAAATAAATTTTGATAAGGCTATTCCTGAAAAAACCAATAACGTTGCTGCCGATCCTTTTTCTTTTGACGAAGAAGATCTTTTAGGTCTTCATTCTATTGTAAACTCTATTGAAAGTGCTAAAGATAATGCAAAGATAGAAGGAATTTTTCTTGATTTGAGTGGTCTTGGTGTAGGACAAGCTTCTGCTTCCGTTCTTAGAGATGCACTGCTCGACTTTAAGGATTCTGGAAAGTTCATTCTTGCTTATTCTAAAGGTTATTCTCCTGGAGCATACTATATGGCATCAACTGCTGACAAAGTATACGTTCATCCTCTAGGTTCTGTCGATTTTAGAGGTTTTTCTCGTACTATTCCATTCTTCAAAAATATGCTAGATAAAGCTGGTATTAAAATGCAAATTTTTTATGCAGGTCAATTTAAAAGTGCAACTGAACCTTTCCGTCTGACAGAAATGAGCGAACAAAACCGCAGACAGACTAGAGAATACATGGAAGAGTTGTACCGAATTTACCTAAGCGATATTTCTTCTAGTCGAAATATTAGTATTGCAGAATTAAGAGATATGGCAGGTAATCTTTCTATTCGAAACTCTGAAGACGCTGTGAAGTATAAGTTAGTTGACCAAATTGCTTATCGAGACGAAATTCTTGATGAACTGCGTTCTAAACTTGGCTTGAAAGAAAAAGATAAGGTTAATATGATTTCTCTAAGTAATTTTTCAAAACATCATGCTAAGAAAAAAGATTATAGCTCAAAAGATAAGATTGCAGTTATCTACGCTGAAGGTTCTATCGTAGATGGTGAAGGTGAAGAGGGTAGTATTGGTGGCGATAAGTACGCTGAAATTATCAGAGATATTCGAAAGAAAGAGGATATCAAGGCTATCGTTTTGAGAGTAAATTCTGGTGGAGGTAGCGCTTTGGCTTCTGATATCATGTGGCGTGAATTGAAATTGTTTAAAGAGTCTGGACGTCCTGTAATTGCTTCTATGGGTGATGTGGCTGCTTCTGGCGGGTATTATATCTCCTGTATTGCAGATACGATTTTGGCTGAGCCAAACACGATTACTGGTTCGATAGGTGTATTTAGTATGATTCCTAATATGAGAAAGTTGATGGACGAAAAAATAGGGATCTCTATGGATACCGTTTTGACAACTGAAAATTCTACAGGCTTATCCATCTATTATGAAGCAAATGCTACAGAGGCTGTTGCAATGCAAGAAATGACGGATGAAATTTATGAAATCTTCCTAAAACGAGTAGCTGATGGTCGTGGCATGACACGCGATGAAGTTCATGCTGTTGCTCAAGGGCGTGTTTGGGCTGGTACTAAAGCAAAAGAAATAGGTCTAGTAGATGTACTTGGAGGCTTAGATGATGCCATCGAAATTGCAAGTAATAGGGCTGGCTTGGAAAAATATCGACTAAAGGAATATCCATTAGTGAAAACTAAAATGGAGCAAATTATTGATAAATTAACTGGAAAAGAACAAGCTCAAGCAATCTTCAAAGAAGAAATGGGTGATCTATATGTTTATTACAAGCAACTAAAAGAAATTCAAGGAATGAAAGGTGTACAAGCAAGAATGCCGTTTATCCCTGAAATGAAATAAAGGTTTAAATATACTGAAACCAAAGTGGTTTTTACCAAAGAATTAAAGTTACTGAGGATCAAACTATAACGACCTTTGATGATCTATCTAGCCAGTAGCTAAACATTATAAAAATAATAAAGGGCTGTTTCATTATCGAAACAGCCCTTTGCTGTTATGTAGTTCAATACATAATGTTTACTTCTTTTGGACTCCTTTTTCCAAAATTTGTTGAAGTACTTCTTGAAACTGAGTAAATTCGGGTAAATTATTATGTGTACCACCTTCTATTGTAGTGAAATTATTCTGTTGCTTGGAGTATTTGGCTAATTCTACGGCATGGTAGTAAGGGATAAGTTCATCTTTTGTACCATGGAAAATATGAATAGGGGACTCAATTTTACCAATTTTCAAATCGTTTCTAAATTGGTATTTTATTAATTTAGAGATAGGCAAAAAAGGCATAGTATCTTTCGCAACTTGCAATACACTCAAATACGGAGTTTCCAATATTAGTTGGCGTACATTATACTTACTAACCAATTCACAGGACACTCCCGATCCCATCGAGCGACCATAAACGATAATATCTTCTGCTTTATACGTTTTCAATAAATCCTTAAAAACATATTCAGCATCTTTATACATATTCAGCTCGGTTACAGTTCCTTGGCTTTTGCCGTAGCCTCTATAGTCAGGCATCAACACATTGTATCCGTGTTTGGTTAGGTCAGCAGCAGCATATCCCCAATCATCAACTCCTCTAGCATTACCATGGAAATAAAGTACGATACCTTTAGGGTTTTCGACATTAAACAGAAGTGCATGTATTTTAACTGCTTCTTCTACTTGGTAGTACATCTCTTGAATATTGTTAAATTGAGAAAAAGTGTAATTTGGACTTAATTTTGTAGGGAAAAATATAAACTTCTCTTGTAATAGATACATCACTAAACAAACGAGAATATAAAGTATCCCAAGAATTAAAAAGAATAAAATTAAAATAGTTGAAAAGCTCATTACTATGCTTTTTTTATACAAATAGTGTTTTAGCTAAAAATAAAGTTGACGATATTATAAGCAAAAAACGAAAATAATTGAAAAATGTCGCCAGTTATAAAAAATGAAATCTTAATTTAGTGTCTTCTGGCTTAAAAGAAGACTAAATTTGTCAATATCAATAAATTATAAAACTCTATGAGAAATTTAATTTTCCTAATATGTATGCTTTCTTTCTCCTTCCTAGGTCAAGCTCAAAATGATGCTAGTGTTGAAATAGACGAGCGCTTGTTCGAAGTATATGAGCCGTCATATTTGGATTATTTAAAAGAAGCCAATCCCTTTTTAATAAAGCGTTGGACTTTTTATTTAGACAATGCTTATTTTATTACAAAAGATCCAGAGAAAAAGCCAGTTATTAATTATCCTATTATTAAGATTGATGATTTGAAAAACTTCAATATACTTAAGTTAGAAAAAGAACAGTCTTTAAATCGTGATTGGGATAAACGAATGATGTACAAGATAGAAGGAACTAAGAAAATATTGGTTTTCTACTCTGGTAAAGA
>JAHDIP010000171.1 GCA_020630735.1 Saprospiraceae bacterium
TGCCTGCCGGCAGGCAGGTTTAAGCCTTAATCATGGACGTTTCATCTGTTTAAATTTTTCTTTTTGCCAAAAATAAATCGCTGGATCATCTTATAGATACGCTCTATGTTTTCAATCAGTTTAAGATCATCCCCTCTTTTAGTAAGGTGGAATTTCTATATTCAAATTCTTCCAAGCGCAACACACCATCTTGTGTTTTTACTAAAATAGATTTGTTATTGACACCAAGCACCGTTCCATTTGCCTCCGAATCAATACATCTCATATTTTCAAAACTAGCCTTATGAATGGTAATTTTTTCCTGCTCTAAAAAAGTAAAAGCCCCTGGATAAGGTTTGGCTTGAGCTCGTATCCAATTGTAAATTCGTTCTTTATCCCAATCCCAATTAATGCGACCATCAGCAGGTGTGCGTTTTCCTACATAAAATGCTTTTGTGTTATCTTGTGGTCTTAATTGAAGTTCATGGTTTTCAATATTTTTCAGAACTTCATCAATGATCAAAGGGTATTCTTTATTAAATTTTCGAAGAATGTCTGCCCCGGTATCTTCTGGTTCTATTTTTATTTTTACTTGATGAACAATAGCACCATTATCAACTTCGTCTTCCATCAAATGTGCAGTGATCCCTGTTTCTTTTTCACCATTGATAATTGCCCAAACGTGTGGCGTACGTCCTCTATATTTCGGAAGTAAGGAACCATGTAAATTAATCGCATAACGTCGAGGTAAACGAATGATATCACGTTCTACAATAAATAAATAATTGACCGATAATAAGACATCGCAATCAATCTTTTCAATAAATTCAGCAGCTCTTCCTTTCCTAGGATTTCCAACAAAAAAAGGAATCTGAAAATCTATACAAAACTCCTGTACTTCCGTTGACTTTTTATCCGTAAAAACGGCAACAATATTTTTATTTTGCAGGAAGGTATGCCTTAAAACTTTAAATCCTAAAGCCCCACTCGCTAAGAAACAAATTGATAACATTTAGCTTGGTATTTAAAAAGTTTAACAATACGATCTTCGCTTTTTCCATCGAAAATCTCTATTTGTTTTTGTAATGCTGCTTGTTCAAGTTCTTTATTATTGATAGGAAAATTTTCAAAACGAAAAGCAAGTCCTTTGTTTAAACAATATTGTTTGATAGCTTCTTGGTTGGAAGCGGTTTGGTATAAATACAGTATACCTCCCGAACACATATATTCGTAAGCTATTGTACTAGGTGGACAAATGGCTATTCGACACTGCTGCATCAAACCTACCATCTCTATTGCTTTTAGCTGTGCATATAATTTGATTTCTAATCTACTATCTTTTATAAATTGATCTAATTCTTCTTGGTACCTATAAGCCGCCCCAATGACTACATGACATTTTTTAATCTCCTTAATCATAGAACACTTTTTCAAAACGTTGAGGGTATCATTTTTTGGATCTGCTCCACCAAAACAAATAAAGACATCATTATTTGTGCTTGGTTTTGTTATTCTATTTCGGCAATTATTTAAAAACGCTTGTTGCAATAACGCAAAGGAAGGACCAAAAAAACAATGACTATCTTCATTAATAGAATAATGATACCTTCTCAATCCACCTGCATGATTGATAATAACATCGGCAACAAAATGATAGGCAAAAATATCATCTATGCAGACTAAACGCACTCCTAGCGATTTGACTTTCCGTTGATACAACGTATCAAAATGATAGCCATCTAAAACCACTATAGATATCCCTTTAAGTATCTCTTGCTGTATAAATTGGAATTCTTCTTTTTCTGTTAGTTGTTCAGGAATTTCAATTAATTGGGCACTCTTAGATTCTATTAATTGATGGATACTAGAAAGCTTATTTTTAGTCGCAAAAATACAAGCAAACTCTTTCTTTAACATATCGACTAAAGCTAATGAGCGAAAGAGATGACCTAACCCCATCTCACTATTTCCATCCACTCTAAATAATATTTTGTGTTTCATTTTTTAGTATATATTTAAATTCTGCAACTTTCCAATCTTCTAGATTGTCGATGTCATGTGCATCCATTTCACTTAACAAAATAGCTCCCGTATTCTCTGTCCAAAGTTTTTTATTTTTTAAAAAAGCATGAACATTCAGCCAATAATATTGACCACTATCATGATATGTTTTCTCTAAGTCTTGCGAACGAGTAGTACTATATTCTGGAGAGGTCAATTTTATTTTCCCATCTCGTAAGTAGAGTGATCGTTGAATCGGAAAACTGTATTGAAGGATAGGAAAAACACAATCAAAATTATTTTCTACTAGTTTTCTATATCCTTTTTGGAGTAATCTTTTAGTAATAAATGGTGCTGTTGGATAAATACAACAAACGTGGTCAAACTCTTTTCCTTTTGCTTTATATTGCTCCAAAACTTCGAGAATAACACTAGCCGTTGTTGCAAAGTCATTAGCGTTGAATGCTGAACGCAGAAAAGGCACATTTGCTCCCTTTGCTATTGCTAAGTCAGCAATTTCGTTATCGTCTGTTGACACCATAACTTCATCAAAGCATTCCGATTCTAAGGCAACTTCTATAGAGTAAGCTAAGATTGGTTTCCCTAAAAACAATTTGATATTTTTTCTAGGAATTCGTTTACTTCCTCCTCTTGCGGGGATAATAGCTAAACTTCGCATGTCATAAATTCTTTTACTGCATCAATTACAAAATGTTGTTCCTCTTCGGTCAAATTGGGATACATGGGTAAACTAATACATTGCTGATAGTATGCTTCTGCTATAGGTAATTTCTCATTATTTCTTTTTTTATAATACGGCATTTTATGAACGGGGATGTAATGTATTTGAGCATAAATTCCTTTTCTTCTCAAAGCGTAGTACAACTCCTTTCGTTCACGGACTTTGATAATGTACAAGTGGTAAGCATGACCAATCCCTTCACTAGGCAATATTCGTTGAATAGGTGTATTGTTAAATGCTTGATCATACCGTGCTGCAATAGCTCTTCTTTTTTCGACATTTTCTTTAGCACGTTTTAACTGAGAGACACCTAAGGCACACAAAACATCTGGAATGCGATAATTGTATCCCAAGTCTTGCATTTCGTAATACCAACCACCATGATTTTCTTCAAGTTGCTCGGGGTCTTTTGTAATTCCATGCGTTCTGAGTAAGCATAGTTTTTCATACAATACGCTATCGTTTGTTGTAATCATTCCTCCTTCACCACAAGCAATATGTTTGACAGGGTGAAAAGAAAAGATACTGAGGTCAGCATAAGCACCATTTCCACAATACTGCTTCACATTTTTCGAATCAGTAAAATAACCTCCTGGTGCGTGACAAGCATCCTCAACTATCCAAAGATCATACTCGTCTGCTAACTGTCTAAATGCTTCTAAGTTGACGGGGTAGCCTGCAAAATCGACAGGTATAATTCCTGCATATGTGCCTTTAGGAGATGCCTCAAGTAAGGCTCTTACTTTGTCAACATCTAGCAAACAAGTATTGGGATCTATATCGGCAAAAACAACTTCACCACCGCAGTACCGTATACAATTGGCTGAAGCAGCAAATGTTATAGGAGTTGTAATTACTTTTGATGTTTCATTGACTTCTAAAGCCAGTGCACAAAGATGCAGTGCTGCCGTTCCATTAGAAACTGCAACAGCATACTTTGCTCCTACATAGTCTGCAAAATTATTTTCAAATTCTGCAACTTTAGGTCCTTGTGTTAAAAAATCTGATTGGAGTGTAGAGACCATTGCTTGAATATCTGCTTCTGTGATCTGTTGTTTGCCATAAGGAATCTTCTTCATATGCCTTTTAATTTGGTAGTTAAGAAATAATCGCGTACCTCATAGTAGCTCCTTTCAAAAGGGGAATTGAAAGTAAGCTTACTATTTTGGTACATTGTCGCATTAAATGCACTAATACATTTATGCTTATTAGGAAATAAAAGGAATAGGAAAATCTTTTTAAATATTTACTTCTTCAACAACATTGACAGTAAAGTTAGGGTCAACATGCGCTTTGATGTCACGTCGAATATCTTCTACTGTCATCCACTCTTTATTTTCTCCAGAGTTATAACTGAATCCAATAGGAACCGCAGTTGCATTATAATGTCTAATGTAATCTTCTTTTTCTTTACCTAAATAAGTGAGATTAGTTGGGCAAATAACAAAGTAATTTTCAAGTTCAATGGTATTGTGAGAATCTGCAGGGGTGATCATTTCTTCATGCAATTTTTCGCCTGGACGAATACCAATTATTTTTTGTTCGCAATCTGGACCTATAGCTGTTGCTACGTCAGTAATTTTGTAAGACGGAATTTTAGGAATATATATTTCTCCTCCAACAGAATTTTCGATAGCAAACAAAACTAATTCGACTCCATCCGCTAAGGAGATATTAAAACGAGTCATTTCTTCATGGGTAATGGGTAGAACTCCTTCTTGTCTTTTTTTCATAAAAAATGGAATTACCGATCCTCTAGACCCGATCACATTGCCATAGCGTACAACCGAAAATTTTATATCTCTTCCCCCTTTCATATTGTTAGCAGAAACAAATAATTTGTCGGAACACAGTTTGGTAGCACCATAAAGGTTGATAGGAGCTGCGGCTTTATCAGTTGACAAAGCTACAACACATTCTACTCCACATTCCATTGCTGCTTCGATTACGTTTTGAGCACCTAGCACATTCGTTTTGATACATTCAAAAGGATTATACTCTGCTGCTGGCACTTGTTTTAGGGCTGCTGCATGAACAATAATATCAATATTTTCACAGGCTCTTCTAAAACGTTGACCATCTCTAATATCACCAATTAAATATCGAAGAGCTGGATACCTTTTAGGAGATAAATCTTGAGCCATTTCAAATTGCTTTAATTCATCTCTAGAATAAATCACAATCTTTTTAACTTTTGGGAAGCGTTCTAATACTGTGTTAATAAACATTTTTCCAAAGGAACCTGTACCGCCTGTCACGAGGATAGACTTACCATTTAAATTGAGCATTTAAATTGTTTTTATATATTTAGAAATTAGCCTTTGTTTTTTGTATGCAAAAGGTAGTTTATTGTTCTATCAATTTTCAATTTTATTAGAGGAAGGCTTCAATAAAATTAAAAGTTGTTTAGACTACTATTCCAAAAGTGCTAAATCAATGACTCTAAAGTTTTATGTAATAAACGAATATTGTGACGGGATAAATTCAGAAATGGGATACCTTAACCAACTTGATTCTGTTCAACATGTAATTCTTGTTCAGCTCGTTGTGCTTCGGTTACAATATTACGATAGACTCTTAGAGCAAGTATTATAAAAATGCTCAACATAACTCCCATTAATCCACCTTTAACTGCAGAAACTATTGCAGATGGCTTGTAAGGTTTGATCGGTAATGTGGTTTGGTCTGTGACTTTAATTAGTGGCTTTTGGTCGTTTAAATCTTTTTGCGCTTCTTTTAACTTTTCTAAAGTGGCGAGATAATCTGATTTGCTTATTTCTGCAGTAATACCTAGTTTATTAATTTTTTTTTGAAGATATTTTATTTCCCTAATGCCAGTTTGAGAACCATTATCCTTTACTCTTAATTCTTCTTTTTTGACCAAATCAACATACGTTGCTTTAGCTTGCTCTAGCTCAAAGTAATTCTGTTTGAAGTTTTCACGTAAGGTATCAGTCTCTATTTTTAGATCATAAAAAGTACCTTTGGTAGAGAAGGTTGCATATTCTAAGTAATGCTCTTCTAGTACTTTTTTCCATTCTTCGATAAATCGAATAGATAATAATTCTGATGGAGTACTGATATTTAAAGTAATAAAACCTAGTTTATCATCGGCGGAAACGGTTATATAGCCATCATTTCCCAAGGCACCCGAAGGTTTAGTAATTCGCTCCAAAATCAGGCTTAAGTTTATAAACTCTTCCTGTGAAAATTTATCGAAACTATTTTCTTCAAAGAAACAATTCTTTCTAAATTTTTCTCCAAAGAACTCTGGCTTCGTTGTTAAAAAAGTAGTGATATAATAATTGATCAAATAATCTGTATTACCGTGAATAGTGATTGGACGAAATAGTACAGATTCTATTATTTTTTGAGAAGTAGCAACACGAGAAAATACTTTAATCGCACTTGAATTTTCCTTGTAGGTATTGTTTGTTTTGACGAGCAAGGTTGCTTTCGCAGGATATGTAGTGAGTATATCATGATCCTTATAAAAATTATAAGAGGCAAATAATAAACCGCTTAGTGCTATCCAGTACCACTTACTCACTAGCAGTTTTAGATATTCTCTTATACCTAAAACGATTTGTACAACAGATATTTCATCTGGCTTTCTCGGATATGATGTATCTAAATCAGTGTTCATATTTACACAAACTCCTACACCTCCAAATGATTATTCATTCTTCAATGCCAAAGCTTATGCTTCTTAATAACAAAAAGCAGTCCGATATTATAGTTTATTCTAATTAATTTCAGCGTTTAATGACGAGCATTCCTGTTTTAGTCGTACGAGCATCTAATTGTACAACCCAAACATATATGCCAAATGGTAAAGGCCGGTTGGTATTCATATATGTACCTGACCAACTATTGCAATAGCCCTTTTTCCTATAGACTAATTGCCCTTGCTGACTAAAAATAGCAACTTCATTATCGGGATATAAATCAGGATTTTTTTCTAACGCAGAAACTACGAAATAATCGTTAGCTCCATCCCCATTTGGAGAAATTCCGCCTGACACAAAAAACTTATCTTTATCTTTTAGCATTTGATGCTCTACTACTTCTAGTGCTTCGATCTCTTCAACCACTTCTGCGGACTGCATGATGTACAAAGGACTATGTATCGTCAACTTTCCAAGTTCAGTATTTGTGATATGACAATAATATACACCTTCCTTTGAATCATTAAAATTTTCGATCAAGAGCATATTATCTCCTTTTATCTTTTCCAATAAGACATCATCCTTATACCAAGTGTATGTGTTAGTTGCTATATGGTCATCAACAGGAAGATGGACTAATACATCTTCGCCAGTGGTTATAGATAACAAGGTATCATTCGATAATAATGTCTGGTTAATATAATTTTCATCCTTAGAAAAGTATTGTTTATTGTATACCAAATCTTCAAAACTTAATTGGTTTCCTGTTACGACTAAAGAGAGGTTTTCATTCGTTTTCATTTGATCGCAATGCGTAAAATAATTATCTGAAAGGTTGATTGTCTTTAGCGTACTCATTCCTTTAAACGATGGAATATTCCCTTCTAAACTATTTTGAGCAAGATTGATAAAATTTAATTTTTTGAGATGTGTAAAAGCGGGTAATTCTCCTTCTAATTTATTTGCCTGCAAGGCTATTTTTTGTAATTCTGGCGTATGTTTAAAATTCGGAATTGCTCCTTCTAATTGGTTAAATCGGCAAAAAAATAATCGAAGAGATGGTAATTTAAAATTTGGCAATTTGCCACTTAATTGGTTGTAATCAATAAAGAAACTCTGCAAATTATTTAGCTTACGTAACGTTGGAATAGTTCCCGAAAGTCGATTATAGTCTAATTCTAAAGAAACTAATTTTTCGAGATGATCAAAATCAGGAATTGCCCCACTTAGTTTATTACACGAAAGTTGAAGGGTGAGGAGATTTTGGAGTTTCGTAAAATTAGGAATACTTCCTGAAAGTTTATTTCCTCTTAAAAATAAATGTTCTAGATAGGGAAGATTCAAATCAGGCAATAGACCTTCTATATTATTTCCTCCATTTTTTTTCCAACTACAATTAGGGTCTCCGTCAAGGTCTAAACATTTGACACATCCTCCATCATTCATCACGACACCAAACCATGTATTCATTGGTTTTTTCAAATCCCATTTCGCTTTCCATTTATCGCCATTTGTTTTTTGATAAAACTCAACTAAAGCCAAAGAATCTAAATGCCGATTACATTGCAATGTTTTACTAGGAGTTATTGCTTTGGGCAAAGAAAACGAATTAAAAAAAAAGAGTGGCAATAGAGAAAATAGAAAAAATATATTTCTTTTTTTAGTGATCATATTTTTATACGGAAATAGTTTAGTAATGGTCAAATAATAAAGCGTCAACTTTGTATCTGTCAAATTATTATAAAAGGAAGCCTATTGTAAATGTATATGTTTAAATTTGTGACTGGCTGATTTATGATGTTAGCGTTTTTTTATAATTGGGTTTGTAGTTCATCATCTCTTTGTATTTTTGAGCAATGACTTTCCAAGTATACCGACGCTGTGCAATTTCGAACATCTTATTCGCAAGATTTTGCTGAATGGTGTCCGTCATTTTTTCAATGATCATTTCTAAATCTTCAGCCGTCTTAAAAAATAAAGCTTGTTGTTCCGTACTTTCTTGATTATACATTACGTCAAATGCAACGATTGGCAAGCCCAGATTCATTGCCTCTACTAAAGATGGATTTGTTCCTCCTGCACTATGACCATGCATATACAAATAGCAATTTGATCGTAATACATTTAGCTGTGCTGGTTCGTAAATTGGGTCAAGTAAATGAAAATGGTCAAGGTGTTCATATTTTTTTCGAACTTCTTTTCCGTACTCACTCTTGTTCCAGTTTCCGACAAAGACAAGTGGGTATTTTGCAGAGCTAGCCATTCCTTCCAAAATGACATGAATATTATTTTCAGGTTCAATCCGACAAACAGAAAAAGCATATTTTTCCTTTAAAAAAGGATATTGTCCTATATGCTCCATAGTTATGGGAACGTGAAAGGCCTGATCTCCTCCATATTCGATTAGGTAGCTATCATAATCGTAAGTATTTTTGAGATAATCCGAAATTATTTTATTATCCGTAATGATACCTTCTGCAGATTCTACTGCAAATATTTCGGAATACCGCAAAAAAGCTTTGATCAATTTCCCCCATTTATCTCGCTTCCATTCTATACCGTCGATATTAACGAAGGTTCGTTTTTTGGTAAAAAATTTCACAAAAGGCAGCAACACACAACCTGAAACTCCTAGTATTAGTAATAAATCAGATTTGAAAGCAGCATGTATAATGGAGATCATATCGTAAGGAATACTTTGAACTCCATTTGCTTGTAAAGGAATATACTTTAGACGGGCTTTACCATAATATTCTTGGTGCTCTTCTTTCGGATAAAACTTCGAGCTACAATAAACGGTTATCTCAAAATCATCTTGTAGATGATTGACCAATTGCTCTGTCAACGTTTCAAAACCACCATAACGAGCAGGTATTCCTACGGTTCCTATGATGGCTAATTTGGCTCTCTTAGTAGTATTATTCATAAACATATTTTTTCTACCATTAAAGGTCTTATGCAGATTCATTAATCATTGAATACGCATAATAAAAGCTAGAGTAATATTTACTTACTTAGTAATGGTCAAATAATAGCTTTATGAAAAGAATAAAGACTATTTTTTTAGCCACACCAAATTAGTTGACGTACACTCTTAGGTACTTATTGATAAGAGAGCTTCGAGATATTATATACTTACCGTTATTCTGTTATCGGATCATCATCAGTTGTTACCGTTTGATTGTCAGTAGCTTTAAACATTTGGCAATCCGACAACCATTTTGAATTTAGTATATATAAGAATAAGAGCAATGATTATTCCAATACCTTAAACTATAATATGTTCGTTGGAAGCTGTCACAATTATTGAACTCAAGCTTACAATATTCTTTTTGAATATGCTTAGATTAGAGTAATACAAAATTATTTCTTTACTACCAATAACAGAATTCACGTCACAAAAGACATTTTTTTAAAAAACATGAACAAGCTACAACGCTTACTTTAGTGTCATCCTTCCAATTAAAGTATTATTATAACCAAGTATTAAAAAGGCAAAAACCAATACTCCTAGCCAATAAACCCAAGCCTAACCATGGAAATATCTTTACTAAACATTCTTTGGGCAACTCTTTCGAGTTTCCTAATGACTTACCTTACTATTCCTTACATCTTAGATGTAGCTTACAAGAAAAATATTTTTGACGTACCTGATGAACGAAAGCTCCATACTAGACAGATTCCTAGTTTGGGAGGTATAGGAATATTTTTTGGTTTTCTGATAAGCTTTACCTTCTTTACTTCTGCTGACTTTTTTGGTGTGTACAAATACATCATTACAGCTTATGTAATCTTATTTTTTATGGGACTTAAAGACGACTTAGTCCCCATGAATGCTAAAGTCAAATTACTTTTACAGTTTTTTGCCGCCTTTATTATCGCTCTTGGTGGTGTAAGAATTAGTTCTTTTTATGGTTTATTTGGTCTGTATGAACTAAATACTTTTTTCAGCTTTTCGATTAGTATTTTATTCATAGTTGTTGTCACTAATGCTTTCAATTTAATCGACGGAATTGATGGATTAGCTGCTGGAATTGGAGGTATCAATTGTTTAGCTTTAGGAGGGCTATTAGTGATGATTGATGAAATTAATTTTGCAATATTAGCCTTTAGTGTAGCTGGTACTTTAGTTGCTTTTCTACGTTATAATTTTGCTGCATACCCTCAAAAGATTTTCATGGGAGATGCAGGGTCGCTTTTACTGGGTCTCACTGCTTCTATTTTATGTATTCGATTTATGAGTTCACCAGCAGCATCGAGTTCCTTGTCTATCGTTTCGCCAATGGTAGTAGTTGCCGCTATTATTTTTATCCCAGTATTTGATTTAGTACGAGTTTCTATTTTGAGAATATTCCGAGGGAAGTCTCCTTTTACTCCAGATAATAGTCATATTCATCATGAATTATTAAGTTCTGGCTTGAATCATAAAAATGCTAGTATCACATTATATGTTGCTAATATTTTATTCATTGTGACTGCATTCTTCTTTAGAGATCAATCATTTCTTCAACTGTTTTTATTGTTGCTTGTAGTTGGTGTAATAATTGTTCAAGTATTATTTGGATGGAGATACTTATATCGACGTTCACAATTGTACGATCTTAAAAATAGAATTAAACACCTCGAAAAAGAGAACTATTTGATTGAAAATTAATCATCAATAGGCTTAATTCTAATAAACATCGACGAGTTTAATATAAAAACTATTTAAGCTCATCGACTTACTCCGTTTACTATACCCATTTTTTAAAAACCTTAGTATGGATACATTGCAAAAAAACAATATAGAAGTACAAGATTCAGTTGCCAATCAACCTCAAGAGCACTCATTTGAGTCAACTTCAACTTATACTTTATTTTATGTTGATGATGATCCTGCTATTCGGGCACTCATAAAACATTTATTGAAAGATAAGCCATATATCAAAAGCCGAAGTTTTGAATCTGGCGAGGATTGCATAGCCGCATTGTCTGACAATCCTTCCATTGTATTAGTAGATTACAATCTTTCGCCTCCTGGCAAAAATACAATAGACGGTTTGGAAACTTTAGTTAGAATAAAAGAACTAAAACCAAAAACAAAAGTTATTATGCTTTCTTCTCAAAAAGAAATATCGGTAGCTGTGAAGGTTTTGAAGCACGGAGCAGTTGATTATATTATTAAGGATAAAGTGATGCAGATTAATGTAATTAATTCCATTATTAAAATAATAAAGAACATTGAACTTAAAAATGAAATTCAACTCTTGTCAGAAACGATAAAACGCGATAAACTATTATTTAAAGGCTATTCACTCATTATTCTTTTACTTGTATTTTGTCTTACCTTTATTATACTTGGCTAAATTTATTTATTCTTTTGTAGCTAACGAAGTCTTCGTGTATAACATAGTTTTATGTTATCCGAACAGTATTTATACCTACCAGTATTTGGTTATCGAATCATCATCTATTGCTATCGTTTGATTTTCAGTAGTCTTAAACGTATGGCAATCCGAAAACCATTTTGGTTTCAGTACAATATCTAGTAGACCAACCCATAAATTCTGCTATACCCAATTATTTGTAAATTTCAACATCTACTTCGTTACAAAAAGACTCACTATGCTATGGCATAGCTCTGTTTTTTGTTCCTTGTTTATGCTAAAATTTTCGGCATCCTAATATAGCGAAACTTATGGTTTAGTCTACTAGCATAAAATAATGCTGTATGAGAGTAAAAGAGCAAACCCTACATACTATTCATTTCTTTAGTCTATCTATTTTTTATATTCTTTAGGTCAATAATTTAGGAGAGAAAAAATGTTGCGGCAAGCAGAGCGAGCTCTCTGCTTTTTTTATTGGCTTAATGATAGTAAACTGAGTTCATATACATCTTTTATTTTCACCACTAAATACTTGGAGTAATACAGTAGTGTAATACAATGCTGGCTCGTTCCTTTTTGTTTCGCCGCAACATTAAATTGTTAATAATGTATCTTACATACAATATCAAAATTCATTATTCAAAAGCATTCTTTACGTTTACTAAAATATTTTTTAGGGTTAGTCGATATTAAATCGTTAGTACACAACTAATGATCTTTAATATACTTATACAGAGAAAGGATTAAGCTTTATTAAAACCACTCTGACAGATAAGTGAAACAAACTTATGGGGTGTTTTTTATAAAAAAGTATATTTTTTTCCATTGGCTTAATATTTATAATGATCAGAAGATAACTTATTTAAGAAACGTATTGGAATTAATTTCAATATAGTTTCTGGTATTTCATACTATTCAATTTTGGTAGTAGAGTATAAAAAGATAGTAAGTAATGGTCAAAAAATAACTTCCTGATTTTGCCTATGATCTTTTGCTACAATTCATCGTTGAAAATACTCGCCATAGCTAGGCTATGTCTGTATGCTCTTTGCACCTTGTGCAAACTAGGCTAATGCCTCGTCTTGTAAACAAAATATCTATTTCATAATCGGGGACTTATTCTTTCACCATTACTTATACTTTCTTTCTAATTCTTAATATCAAATATATATAAAAAAAAAGCATAAAACATGTTAAAATTTGTATTTTGTGACAGACTTTAACATATCGTTTGCTGTATAGAATATATACCTACCGGTATTCGGTTATCGGATCATCATCGGTTACTACCGTTTAATTTTCAGTAGCTTTAAACGCTTGGCAATTCGAAAACCACTTTGATTTCAGTATAGTAATTGTTCAGCAAATCAACCTAATTATAAAAAAAGGTATTAGATGTGTATCATCTTAGCGATGAAAATTATATCATTTTTTAACATTATATACCTACTGGTATTCAGTTTAAGGATCATCATTGGTAGCTATCCTTTGATTCTCAATAGCTTTAATCGTTTGATAATCCCAAAACCACTTTGGTTTCAGTATACATGAATATTTTTCCCTTTCCTTCTTTTCCTTCTGAGCTTATATACATTGT
>JAHDIP010000172.1 GCA_020630735.1 Saprospiraceae bacterium
TGTTCGATCTTTTGTTTTTTTGCATTAGGTCTAAAAAGTCAAACAGAAATAAAAATTAATCCCATTATCCTTTTATTTGAAGGAGTTCAAGTTGGTGTTGAACAAATTATAAAAGATGATTGGGGTGTTGACCTAGACGTAATTTTTGTTGAACAAATTTTTTATTCAACCCTTGCTGGTAAATATTACTTTAATCCTAAAATTAGAGCAGATGGGTTTAATTTTGGAATTTTTACTGGTGTAGGTGCAGTAGATTCAGATACGACTATCGGTATTGGTTTTATGGGAGGGTATAAGTGGTTATCTAGAAAAAATGTTGTTTTTGAAATATCTGGTGGAATAGGTAGAGCAACGATAGACTACATTCCATATTTTAAACTGCACTTCGGTTACAGATTAAATTCAAAACATAAAGACATAATACCAACAGAATAATAAAAAACAAAAGCTTCAGTTATTCACGAATAACTGAAGCTTTTGTTTAAGTAACGACCGAAAAATAAGTTCCGTATTTTGACTAGGGAATTTAGAGATTAGACAAGGAATTAGACTAGCTTGCACAAGGTGCAAAGAGCATATAGGGATAGCCTAGCTATCACGAGGCTTTTCGACATGAATGGAGTGGTGCAAAGCAGAAAAGATTTTGGAAATCTTTTCAACGAAATGAACCGCTAGCGGTCGGGTCTGCAACTCTAAAGTGCCAACCACAAATCGGGAAGTTATTATTTGACCATTACTAAAGTAACTTATTCCTGTCCAAGCACTTACTTTTCAAGAAAATTAGTATCCAGAATGTCTGAAGTATCTTTCATCTTTATTGTTGACCATTTCCTTTTTAGAAAGATATAAAATACCAAGGATAATAGTAAACCAAAAGGAAGTGCCAGCACAGATAGAATTGATTCATTCACACTATCGAAATATGGATAGCCCGTAATCGCAGAGAATAAAGCAAAGAACACTATTCCAATATATAATCCTAAATAGTAAGCAGCGATGCCGGAGAAGGCAAATAACCATTTATTTTTGCTATACTTTAAAGCTAGGTTATAAAAAGTTTTACCAACAATAAATAAAAGCAAGTAACCTAACATGAGTCAGCCATTTTATAGAAACTAAAGATTAGTCTCAGGGAAAATCCGTTCAAATACTCTTAGTCCACCAATTTACCAACCGTTCTGACGATAGCAAATAATATTGCAACTGATATTATTAATAATACAAAGCAAATAAAAAATCCACCACCTAAGAAAGTCGATAAAGAACCTGCTGTTAGGCTTATTATTCCTACCGTTAAAGCATAAGGTAATTGTGTACGCACGTGATCGATATGATTACAATCGGAAGCAAGCGAGCTCAAAATAGTAGTATCCGAAATAGGGGAACAGTGATCACCTAAAACAGAAGCTGCCAAAACAGTCGCAATTACATTCAATAAAATTTCCATACTTACATCAGGATCAATTCCCTGAGCAGTACATATGGCCCAAGTGGTAGGTATTGCTATTGGATATAATATCGCCATTGTACTCCAACTCGAACCTGTCGAAAAGGCAATCAATGCAGCTAGTATGAAAATCAGTCCAGGCATCAAGTAAGGGCTGAAGTTGTCTCGTAATATTGAAGTTAAGAAATCAGCAGTATGTAATTCTTCTGTTGTAATTGCTAGAGACCAAGCTAGTGTTAATATAATTAAGGCTGGCAACATTGTTTTAAAACCAGTAGCCATAGTATGCATCGTATCGAATAAGCGCATAATACCACCACCAACAGTTAAAGCAATTGCGGCCATCAAACCAGAAAGTGAAGCCCAAAGCAGAGCGACATAAGAGTCAGCATTACCGATTAGTTTACCAATTTTTACAAAGAATGAAGCATCAGCCGTTTTTTCTTCGGTTAGTAAACCAAGCATTACCCAAACATCTGACCAACCTTCTGAACTGACCGCAATACCCGCATCTACAAGAGCGGAATACGAACTAGCAATTCCAGTATCGATCAGACCAACAATAGTCATTAGTATAACTACAAAAACAGGAATGGCTGCATTATACCATTTTAAAGGTGCGCCTTTTACTGGAGTTAAGTCTTCCATATTTGGTTCATCATTGCCTTCAGAAGAAGCAGGGGAAACTTGTCCTGTAGTTCTAGCTCTTGTTTCAGCTTTAAACATGGCACCATAATCTCTTTTTGTATAGATCAATATTAGAATAAAGATGAGTGTCAAAATAGGGTAGAACGAATACTTTAACGAACTTATAAAAATCGCATAAGGACTTGTTGGTCCAGAATAATCTTCCATCATTTTTAGTCCTCCTTCAATATAGCCCAATTCGGCACCTATCCAAGTAGTAATGAAAGCGATTGCCGAAACAGGTGCGGCAGTACTATCAACGATATAAGCCAACTTTTCCCTGGAAATTTTAAACTTGTCAGTAACCGAACGCATTGTATTACCAACAATGAGGGTATTGGCATAATCATCAAAGAAAATGGCAACACCCAATAACCAAGTTATGAATTGAGAACTTCGTGGCGAACGAGCATATTTTGATAAAGATAAGACAACGCCAGCCATCCCTCCATTTCTTGATATTATAGCGACCATACCACCAATCATCAAGGAGAAAACAATAACGGATAAATGGCCACCATCATTTAGTGCTTTAATCACATATTTTTCAACAACTTCAAAAATACTAATCATAAAATAGTAGAGCGAAGTAAAGCGCATTCCTCCCGCAATAAAAGCGCCAGCCCAGATTCCTACAAATAAAGAGACAACCACTTCTTTAAAAAGTAAAGCTAAAATAATAGCAATAAGCGGAGGAACGATAGAGAGCCACATCGGTATATTTCGGACACTATAACCGCCATTTCTTTTTTGCGATACATGCATTAGCCGATATTGTTTACCAGCATCTCCTATGTTCGATAAAAATACCAAGCCTCCCTTTTCATTCGTTTCATAATCAAAACTAGCAAGACCATTTTGAAAATGCAAAGGAGTAGGCTCATCAGCACCATTAATGTGAATATCAGCTATGCCATTTAGACCTGGAGATTTAAACAAAAGTTGCTCTTTACCATTTAAACTTTGCATGTCCACTTGATAATCATTTAAGACTACAGTTGGTGGCGGCGGTGGTGTTAATGGAAGTGTTTGGCTAGGCTGTATAACTTGAATGTTTGTAGAATCAGCATTTTGAGCAGAAAGTTGGATAAAAAATATAAAAAAGAGACCTAATGTAAGAAGGTAGCGGTTTCGCATTTCGTTTTTTTTGTAAATTTGGGAATCTGTTTGTTTCCTCTGGAAATAACCTATTTTCAAGCCTGAGAGCGTGTTTAAATTTCTATTGTCTGAAAATCAATATTTTAGGAACCTGTCTTCGGAATAATTCGTTCATTTAGCTTGCTAAAGCTACTAATTATTTTTTAACTAGAAACCCTAACCTTTTGATTATCAAACCAAAAATAAAATTTAAACAAGCTCTAAGAAACGAATTTATTTGTAAATCACCAAAAACATAAGTATAAAGTCTATTGATGCTTATCTTTAAATCTATCACAAAAGATGAATAAAATCTTAACAATTCTCCTTTTTATGACTATTAGTAGCACTTTACTAGTAGCACAAACATTCGAACGATTCAATTTGAAGGTAGTTGAGAATGGTAATGATTTGTCCTTAGCTATGGTTGGCGGACTAAATGCTCCTCAATATTCGGCTGTTGATCTGAATAATAATGGTACTTTGGATTTACTGATTTTTGATAGAAGAGGAAATGTCGTACTCCCCTTCATCAATAATGGTACGCCTAATGAGACAGACTATACTTTTGCGCCTCAGTATATCAATAATTTTCCTGACTTGTACGAATGGGTTGCTTTACGAGATTATGACTGCGATGGTGTAATGGATATTTTTTCATACTCTGCTAATATTGGTATAGACGGCATAGTTGTTTTTAAAGGCTACTACGAAAACGATGAAATTAAATTTGAACCAATAATTTTTTCAGACTGGATTGCTAATATCTTAAGCTACGAATTATCAAATGGTACTCGTACTCAAATTTATGTAAGTAAAGAAGATTATCCTGCATTTGACGACATAGATGGCGATGGCGATTTGGATATTTTAACCTTTAGTGTCGGCGGTGGCTATGTTTTGTATTACCAAAATCAATCTGTAGAGTTAGGTTACGAGAAGGATAGTTTGATTTATGATTTAGTCGATAACTGTTGGGGAGGTTTTTATGAAAGTGGTTTATCAGAAGCAATAAGTTTAAGTATTGATGCTAATGAGTGTTCTTCTGGTTTTCAAGGTGGAGCAGAAATACGTCATGCAGGTTCTACCTTACTTACTTTAGATAATGATGCTGATGGCGATAAAGAATTGCTACTTGGTGATATCTCTTTTACGAATATTACGATGCTTATGAATGGTGGAAATACTGATAATGCATGGATGACCGTGCAAGATACATTTTTCCCAAGCTATAATTTACCTGTAGATCTTCCCATTTTTCCATCAGCTTTTTATATTGATATGGATAACGACAATGTCAAAGATTTAGTGGTATCTCCCAATAATGGTGCGATTGCTGAAAATGTAAAAAACGTATGGTTTTATCGCAATTCTGGTGCAAACAATATGCCTGTTTTTAACTTCGTTCAAAATGATAAATTTACAGTAGATATGGTTGATTTTGGCTCTGGTGCTAATCCTGCTTTTGCAGATGTTACTGGAGATGGTTTGACAGATATGTTGATTGGTAATTTCTCTTTTTATCAAGAGCAAGGCATGAAAGATGCTCGGCTATTTTTATATGAAAATACAGGTACGATTACCAATCCAGAGTTTACACTTATCGATGATGACTTTTTAGAGCTTAATCAGTTTGGAAATAATGCCTACGATTTTGCTCCTAGTTTTGGAGATATAGATAATGATGGAGATGATGATTTATTTATTGGAATACATACTGGTGCCGTTTTCTTTGCCGAAAATACTGCTGGTGCAGGAAACCCAATGACCTTCGCAAGTGTAAATACGGGGTATATGGGGATCGATATTGGACAACATGCCGTACCTACTGTTGTTGATTTGAATGGCGATCAATTGGCTGATTTAGTAATTGGTGAGCGAAATGGAAATCTAAACTATATTCAAAATATCGGGTCTATAGGCAATCCAATGTTTAATCCTGATCAAGATGTGGCACCTAATACTTCATTTTTAGGAAGTGTCGATACACGTGAACCAGGATACACTACAGGGTATACCGCTCCTGTTTTTATTAGAGATGAGTTTGGGACGCTTACCTTATACGCAGGAAGCGAAATAGGAAGAATAAAAAAGTATACAAATATTGAAGGCAATCTTTATGGTGAATTTACACTCGAAAATGATGATTGGGGAGATCTAAAAATGGGGTGGATTGTAAGACCTGCTTTTGCAAACCTCAATGGAAATGATAAGCTAGAGATGACAGTTGGAAATTTCAGAGGTGGCATAAGTGGTTACAATACCGATATTGATACCGATCCTTTAGTGAGTACTACAGTTGCCTCAACGATGTCCTTTTCTATTGCTCCAAATCCAGCTCAAGAATTAATTTCTATTCGAATACAAGGAGCTATAGAACCTAACTTAACAGTTAATATTTACAACACACTTGGCCAACTTGTTTATGAAACTAACTTGTATAGCCAAAGCCGAACGATCCGTTTAGATGATTTTTCAAACGGATTATACCTTTGCGAAATTACTAATGGCAACGAAAAAATGATCGAAAAGTTTGTAGTGGAAAAATAAGAAAGACTACCACTTCTGTTGACAAGGACTTTGAGCTTTGTCAACGGAGTGTTTTTGGTTCATTGAATGGAAACATCAGTTCCTAATTATTTCTTTTATCATGCAGTTTAATGAGTTCATTTAATGGAGTATCATTACAACGTTCAATCCATTTTCGTGCAGATCGGCATCTTTTGCACGATGCGTATTATCCATAATACCGACGCCCAAATAACAGGCTACCGATTCGAACCATTGTACTCCCTTCTTCCAATGCAATTTTATAATCTCCAGACATACCCATCGACAATTCTTTAAAAGCATCTATATCCGAAAAGTAGGTGTTTTTTAATTGATCGAAAATTTGTTTTAATTGTTTAAACTCTTCTCGCACTTGCAGTTCATCACTCACAAAAGAAGCCATACCCATAATGCCTACGATACGGATATTTTTTAGGGAAAGAAAATCAGGAGAGGAAAAGAACTGTTCTGCATCAGTCAGATGCATACCATACTTTGTATCTTCAATCGCTATTTTGAACTGAAGTAAGCAATCTATAATACGATCATTTTTAAGAGCTTGTTTATTGACTTCTTGTAATAATTTTAGGCTATCAATTGAGTGGATTAAGTTGATGAAAGGAGCAATTTGTTTAACCTTTTTGCTCTGAAGGTGACCAATAAAATGCCACTGAATATCTTTAGGAAGTACCTCGTATTTATGAACCAATTCTTGCACACGGTTTTCACCAAAAATACGATGACCAGCGTTGTAGATAATTTGTAGAGCCTCAATAGGCTGAGTTTTGGAAACGGCAACTAGCGTTGCATTTTGTTCATTTAATTCTCGTATTAATTTTTGAACCATTATCTACTCTGCAGCTTGTTCAAATAAACCATGCAATTCTCCTGAAACCATTTGAATGACTTTTCCTAGATCTTCAGGATTATTTTTAAAGTCAACATTATCGACATTGATAATCAACAATTTTCCTGCTTGGTAGTTATTGATCCAGTTTTCGTATTTCTCGTTCAAGCGTTTGAGGTAGTCAATACTCATACTACCCTCATAATCACGCCCTCTAGACTCAATATGTGAAACCAATGTTGGAATACTAGCACGGAGATAAATCATCAAATCAGGTGCCTTTATCTGAGAAATCATCAGTTTGAATAAGTCAAAGTAGTTATTGAAATCTCTCGTAGTCATTAAGCCCATCTCGTGAAGGTTTGGTGCAAAGATATAGGCATCTTCGTATATTGTACGATCCTGTATTACCGTTCTATTACCATTAATGATATTGAGGATTTGGCGATAACGATTATTGAGGAAAAAGATTTGAAGGTTGAACGACCACCGTTGCATATCCGTATAAAAGTCACTCAAATAGGGATTATTATCCGTAGATTCATAGTGAACATCCCAATTAAAATGCTTTGATAGTTGGGTACAAAGTGTTGTTTTACCAGCACCAATGTTACCAGCGATAGCTACGTGCTTGATTTTCGGATTGTTATTAGTGGAACTCATTCGACTGTAGTTTTAAGCAGTATGTTGATTTGCTGCGAAAATACAACCTCTAAGTTGAATTATATAATATTTTAGTATTTTTAGGCGATGAATTTGTAACGAATATCTATTTAATTATTATGAACGTAGATGAAGCCTTAATTTCGAAGTTAGAAAAACTAGCGAGATTACAACTTTCTGAAGAAGAAAAGACACGGATAACCAGCGATTTATCTAATATTTTAGATATGGTAGCCAAAATGGAAGAGTTAGACACGAGTAAGGTAGAACCTTTAGTGTATATTTCTGAAGAAGTTAACGTTTTAAGGGAAGATGTTGTCCAAAATCAACTGGATAAAGCAACAGCTCTCAAAAATGCCCCTGAAGAAGATATCGATTATTTTAAAGTACCTAAAGTAATTGATCTTTAAGAGAAGCATATTTTACTAATAAAATTATCTTAACTCGATATAAGCAATACACATTGATTTTTTCGTTAAAAAATACCGAACTTATTGAGGTGTACTATTTAGAAGGGGAAATTAAAAAATTGTAGAAAACTAAATCACATGGAAGCGATTATTTCCGTTAAGGACTTAAAAAAAACATACATTATGGGAGCTGAAAAAGTGCATGCACTTAGCTCCGTTTCGGTAGATATTACGAGCAACGAATATGTTGCACTTATGGGCCCTTCTGGTTCAGGAAAATCTACACTGATGAATTTGCTTGGTTGTCTCGACACTCCTACAGATGGTTCGTACAGATTAAATGGTACAGATGTAAGCTCTATGGATGATGGCGAATTGGCCGCAGTACGAAACAAAGAGATTGGGTTCGTTTTTCAAACTTTTAATTTATTGCCTCGTTTATCTGCTTTAGATAACGTTGCTTTACCATTGGTATATGCTGGAATGAGTAAAGCACAACGCCAAGAACGAGCGAATGATGTACTAGAGGCTGTAGGACTTGGCGATAGAGTGCATCACAAACCGAATGAGCTTTCTGGTGGTCAACGACAACGGGTGGCTATAGCAAGGGCATTGGTAAATAAGCCTGCCATCATTTTAGCCGATGAACCTACAGGAAATCTCGACACCAAGACCTCTATTGAGATCATGGAAATTTTTGAAAAAATCCATCAACAAGGAAATACAATTATTCTCGTTACTCACGAACCAGATATTGCTGAACATGCTCATCGAATTATTAGATTGAGAGATGGTTTGGTAGAGACTGATATTCGTAATACTGACGTTAGAAAAGCATCTGATCCAGAACACCGTTATAACCAAAAATAAAAAATGGCATTTAAAATATATACGAAGACAGGCGATAAAGGAGAAACTTCTTTATTTGGAGGAAAACGTTTGCCTAAAAGTCATATCCGCATTGACTCTTATGGTACAGTAGATGAACTTAATTCTTTTATCGGATTGATACGGGATAATACAGAAGACCAAGCGGTCAAAGATTTATTAAAAACAATACAAGATCGATTGTTTGCCTTAGGGTCTAATTTGGCTAGTGATCCATCAAAGGAAATGCAAACACCAGATATCCTTGAAAGTGATATCAAATTATTGGAAGACGAAATGGATCGAATGGATGCCGACTTACCAGCCTTGAAAAACTTCATCCTACCTGGAGGCAATTCACTTGTTTCTTTTTGTCATATTGCTCGTTGTGTTTGCCGTAGAGCAGAACGTTTAGTTGTTGCCTTAAGTTTAGTAGATGCTGTTGACGACATCCTTATTCGTTATTTGAATAGACTTTCTGATTATTTATTTATCTTAGGAAGAAAATTGGGTAAAGATACGGGGGCTGAGGAAGTAATCTGGACGCCTAGAAAAACATGATGAACAACTATTTGAAACTATTTTTTTTTCTTCTTTTCTCTTTCTTTACTTTTAGTGGTATCGCTAATACTACTAGCTCTATTGATAGTCTTACCAAAGATAGCTTACTAAATAATATCGAACTAGCTACTCAGGATTCAATAAAGGTTGAAGCGATGATAGACTATGCTCGTTTTTTGATGAAAGATTTGTCAAACAGTGATGAAGTTTTAGACTACTACGAAGAAGCCGCTTCCATTGCTTTAAAAGCTAATTACAAACTAGGCGTTTTAAGAATCTACAATTTGCATAGTCGAATGTTGATAGACCTTGATGATTTAGAGGTAATGTATGATAAACTCATAGCAGTTATGTCTGAGATGGAGCGTTTTAATCAAAAGGAAGCAAAAAGTATTGTGAACAATGCTATTGTTTTTAGGTCTCGAAAAAAATACGATCTTGCTTTTAAACTCTTACATGAGGTAGATGAAAAACTTAAAAAAGATGACGAATACTATGACACTGTTTTTCTATTAGCTTTTATGAAGTCTGAAATTTTTGTATTGTTAGATGATTTAGAACGAGCCGAAGATTATGCGCATTTATCTATTGATTATGCCAAAAAGACTAGGAAAAAAGAAAATATAGATGCTGCTCAAATTAGTTTATACAGTGTGTATGATAAGAGGCAAAATTACAATAAGGCACTCCAATTGCTACTCAGATTAGAACGAGATACAAGCATAGACAAAAGATTGCAAGCGAATATCTATAAGGGTATTGTGAAAAATAAAATTGCTTTAAATCAAAGTGAAAATGCTTTGGTGTATGCTCAACTCTATTTTAGTATAGCTAAAACGTCAAGAGATAGTATTTTAGCGTATTTAATGTTAGCAGATTCCTATAATGCGCTAAACCTTTTAGAAGACGCAGTAGCTCAACACAAGGCCATTGATAGCATACTAGAACGTGAACCTAGTTTAGACGCTATTAAAAAAAGTAGTTTGAGTAAGGCAAAAACGTTGTTGAGATTAAAAAGATACGACGAAATTGTAAATATATTAAATGAAGCCTTACCTATATATCAGCAATACAAAGAGACTTCTTCTGAAAAATATTCAGAATTTTTGCGATTGATGATTACTGCTCACGAAGGATTAAATAACTTACCAGAAGCTTATCATTATCAAAAAGAGTTGTTAGCCAATCAAGATACACTAATTCTAAAAAAAGAGGGTTTACATGGTTATCGTGTAGCGGCAAATTTTCAAGAATTAGAAATGAAAGCTGAGCAAAATATATTGAATGAAAAAAATACGCAACAACGAAATTTATTATACCTTTTGGGAGGATTGTCTTTTTTACTTTTACTCCTAGGAGGAATTGTTTTTAGACAGGCAAAAACTGTTGCAAGAGAAAAGAAAAAATCAGAAACCTTATTAGGCAACATTCTTCCTCTCAGTATTGCTCAACGTATGAAAGCTGGCGAAAATTCTATCGTTGATTATTTTGATGAAGCAACAGTTGTTTTTATCGACATGGTTGGATTTACTCGTTTTTCTAATCAGGCAAAACCACAGGAAGTGGCCCAATTACTTAATTTAGTTTTTGGAAAATTGGATGCTCTAACAGAACAGTTTCAGCTCGAAAAAATTAAGACAATTGGAGATTGCTATATGGCAGTTGCAGGGATTCCTATTCCTGAAAAAGAACATTTAGAAAATACGATTCGCTTTTGCTTAACCGTAATTGATCAATTGGATGGTCTTGAGTTTCATGGTCATAAAATAAGCTTTAAGATAGGGATCGAAACAGGCGAAGTTGTAGCTGGTATTATTGGTGAAAAACGATTTTTATTTGACCTCTGGGGCGATACCGTTAATACAGCTAGTAGAATGGAAAGCAATGGTGTAGCTAGTCGTATAATGACTACAAAAAGAGTTTATTTAAAAATGAAAAATCATTTTTTATTTGAATATGGTGGTAGCATTGATATAAAAGGAAAAGGAAAAATGGATGTTTATTTACTTGAAAATCATAAGTGAGTTGGTCTTTTATTTTCATTGTTCAATAAGAAGATGAGTAGAAATAAATTTCTATTGTAATGGGCATTTCTTATATTTGTATTCTATGAGTAAATTTCAAACGACGCTAGAACGTTTGCCTAATATTGCCAAATATATCACGGTACTATTGGTGATACTTTTTATTAGTTGGCTTTCGCCGAATAGTGTTCGATTTAAATATTTATTTGAAAAAGGACAAACTTGGTCTTATGAAGATTTGTATGCCCCATTCGATTTTGAGATCAAAAAATCACAACAAGAAATTGCACTTGAAACAAGTGAACTTGAAGGAGAGTTTTCGCCTTATTATCAAATAGACAAGCAAATAGCTAGTGTCAAAAAAGATGAATTTCTTCAAGCTTTCAATAAGGAATTAAAACTTGCAAAAATAGAACAACAATACAAGGATGTAATTGATCGACCATATAAATACAAAAAATATGCGAGCCAATTTATCGATAGAGTTTATAATCGTGGTATAATCGCTTTAGAAGAAGAACACGTTAATAATGGACAAAATTTTGTAATCAATGTTGTCAATGGAAATTCGGTAGAACAAAAAAATATACAAAATATTAATACGGTCAATGATGTTTATCAGTGGTTAGACGACTCTTTACTTTATCGGAGCAAACTCGAAGAACCAGAATTTATTTTTGGCTTATTCGAACAAACATTCATACCTAACCTTAGCTTCAATGATACCCTTACAAAACGATTACGAGCAGAAGAATTAAACTCCATTTCTCTTACTAAAGGGATGCTAGAAAAAGGTGAGTTAATAATAGCTAAAGACGAAACGATTACAGAAGATATTTATCAACGACTGGTTTCTTATCAAGCACACTATGAAGGGGAAGTTGTCGAACAGCAGCCTCAGAGCTATGTTTTGTTAGGTTATTTTTTACTAACGAGTTTGATTGTTGGAATTTTTCTTTTGTATTTGCAGTATCGTGCTACACATGTGTATGACCATTTCTCGAGAGTGGTTTTCATGCTGTTGTGGCTAGTCGTTTATAGTTATTTTGTCTATATCGTAGAAGAGAATCAAGCGCTTAGTGCATATTTAATTCCTTTCTGTATTGTTCCCATAGTTATCAAAAATTTTTTTGACGAACGGCTGGCATTATTTACACACATTGTTGTCGTTTTAATTGCGAGTTATCTATCATCATTAGATTATGAGTTTACCTTCATGCAAATCTTAGCTGGTATCGTAGCCATTTTAGCCTATACCGATTCTAGAGATTGGTCTAGATTTTTCTTTACCATTTTATACATTGCTTTTGCGTATTTATTTGCCTATTTAGGCTTGTCGTTAATCAAAGAAGGAACGTTTTCGACATTAGATTTTTCGGTTTATCCTTGGCTAATTATAAATGTTTTCTTAACACTTTTAGCTTATCCTTTGATTCCTCTTTTAGAACGTTTATTTGGATTTACTTCTTCGATAACCTTGGTAGAATTATCAGATTTGAATAGACCTTTACTCAAAGAGCTTTCTTTAAAAGCACAAGGAACCTTGCAACATTCTTTGCAAGTAGCCAATCTTTCTGAAGCCGCAGCATCTGCTATTGGTGCTGATGCCTTATTGGTTAAAGTTGCAGCACTTTATCACGATATTGGAAAAATGACAAAGCCTGAAATGTATATCGAAAATCAAAGTGGCAAAAATCCACACGATAATTTGACAAATCTCGAAAGTGCAAAACTTATTATTGAACACGTAGAAGAAGGTGTAAAGCTAGCCAAAAAACATCGTTTACCTCAAGTACTAATTGAGTTTATCAAAACACACCACGGCGATACTAGGGTAGAATATTTTTATAGAAAGGAACGAAATGAACACCCCAAAAAGCAATTTGACGAAAGTCTATTTCGCTATCCAGGACCACGACCCCAATCAAAAGAAGAAACAATCTTAATGATAGCAGATTCTTTAGAAGCGGCCTCTAAAAGTTTGAAAAACCCAACAGGACAAGATATTGATAAACTAGTCAATAGTATTATAGCTGGAAAAATAACAAATGGTCAATTCACCAATTCTAAGATCAGTTTTGATGAATTAGAGAAGTGCATAAAAGTATTCAAACAATTACTCAGAAGTATCAACCATGTTAGAATAGAATATCCACCAG
>JAHDIP010000173.1 GCA_020630735.1 Saprospiraceae bacterium
TAATTCAAAGCCTTTAACTTTTTCAATAATTTGAAAAGCTTAAAATTTAATGTTGGATTGACATTGAAGAAATAGGAATTGATAGTGATCCATTCTTTGTCTCGTTTGATTTCTCGGAGGTCTTGGTAGAGTACTTTTTTGGAATTTTCGAAATGTGCTTTCCAGTAGATGCCGCTTTCGGTCATAGCAAATCCTTCTTTGCAAGAGCCAAAAACGGTTTGGTCGCAAATCAAATAAATCTTTTCTTTTCGGCGAGGAAATAAAAAAGAAGTGCTCGCATTTTTTAATTTCTTTGGAGGCATTTTGATGAAATCAGTGTAATAGATTTCTTCTTCGTTTTCAAGATCGAGATAATCTAACATCATCTGCCGAATATCAACATCTCCTTTTTTGGCATTGTTATACTTGAGTACTGCTTCGGACAATTGAAAATCGTTGAGGTGTTCGCAGTGCATCGTAAAAAAGTAGTCGAGTAAACTATCAAAATTTTCTTCTAGTAACTTATCTATTTCCTGATCGACTAGCTCGTGTTGTTTGCAATGAATGGTGTAGGCTTCTTCGGCTAATTGGTCGGAGCGAACAGCTATTTTTTTGCTAAAATTCGAGTCTTGATAAATTTCTAGATAATCTTTTAATTTTTCAGTATTGTATTCCTCTTCGATACGTTTGATGAGAGCTTCTAAAAAGTAGTTGGCAATTTTATCTCCTAAAGGAGCTGTTTCACTAAAATCGAGTTTGTACTTTACTTTAGGCTCTGTAGTTGGAAAAGCTTTAGGCTTAAAACTATGACCGCAACTATAACAAAAGGTATCATTTGGGCGATTATGCATCGCACAATTTGGGCAAGGAACAAGTGCTACAGCCACTCGATGTCCGCAATTTTGACAAAATGTTGCTGATTCAGCAACTTTACTATTACAATTGAGACAGTTCTTCATAGTTTTACGAAAGTAGTAAGAAGTTGTTAAAAAATATTTATATCTCCGTCCTTTTTTTTAATTTTGAAGCTCAAAAACAACTCAAATTATGGCTTTATCAACAATCGTATATATTTTAGGAATTGGCGCATTTTCAGGATGGGCTGCTGGAACACTGATGAAAGGAAGAGGTTATGGCTTATTAGTGAATATCGTTTTAGGTGTTATAGGCGCTATTGTTGGTGGCTTTGTCTTCGACTTTTTTGGTTTGGCGACCAATAGTTTAGGTAGTCTTTTACTGTCTTCTGTTATCGGTTCGATTATAGTGATTAGTATTGCAGGCTTTTTTAAAAGAAGATTATAATCCTTTACGATCAAATTCTAGTTAGCCCCTTTTTAATTTTATTTCGTATAAAGTTTAATATAAAATATATTTATCCTTATATTTACAGCTTTATTCCATTCCCCAATAGAATTTTATCTCCAAATTATTATTTGATTAAGAATTAAGGCCTTTGCTTTTGCATAAAACAAAGACTTTCTCTGAAAAAGAGTGGGCAAAAGTCGCACACAAAAACTACTTGGGCGATTTCATCTTTATTGATGAAATCGTTTTTTTATGCCTTCGCTTACCAAATCAAGACCTTTCTCAAGGTATTCTTTTTCTGCACCTATACCTATTCGGATATAATTATCCATCCAAAAACAATCACCTGCTATAATGAAAACACTTTTTTCTTTTCTCAAATATTCCATCAGTTTAGTAGAATTGCAATCGAAATTGTACTTCAAAAATGCCATTCCTCCTGCTTTAGGTGGCATAAGTTCGAAAAGAGTGCCTTGTGCTGTTATCCAGTTTTGTAGAATGTTTAAATTTTGGTTGAGCATAGCTCTATTTCGATTTAAGATTGTCGAGCGTTTTGTAGGTTCTAATGCAATTTCGCCGATCTTATGACTGAGCACTCCAGCTGTAATCGAAGTGTAATCGGAATAAGACCAAGTATTTGCAATCGTTTGTTCGTCGCCAACGAGCCAGCCTAGACGCATCCCAGGCAAAGCATAAGCTTTAGACAGGCCGCCATTTACCATCACTTTATCATAATGTCCTTGAAAACTAGTGATTTCTATTCCATTCAATTCTGCACCTCGATAAATTTCGTCAGAATAAATCCATGCGCCATAGTAATCTGCAATAGAAACGATTTCTTGTATTTCTTCTTTGGTTAAAGTATATCCAGTAGGATTGTTGGGATTGCAGATGGCGATCATTTTTGTTTTGTTGCTCATCTGTTTTTTGAGTTCATCCAAATCAGGTGCCCATCCGTTTTCAGCTCTTAAATGAAATGCTTTTGGGGTAAGACCCATTTCTTCAGCCACGCCCCAAATTTGCATATAGTTGGGAACCATCATCACCAGTTCATCTCCTTTTTCTAATAATGTATGGCAGGCTATAAAGTTTGCTTCAGCGGAACCATTCGTTACCATTACGTTATCTGCTGTACAATCTTTATACAATTGAGCAATGCGATTACGTAAGGGAATAGAGCCATTAGTTTGTCCATATCCTAAAACGGTATTCGTTATATCGTTCAATTGTTCTTCAGATAATAGTTCTTTTAAAGTAAATGGATGAAAGCCACTTTCAGTAAGGTTGTAGTCTACTGTATTTTCGTAAAGTGATTGGATGCGTTCGAGATCAAAGGTTCTAAGTTTCATTTAATATTTTTTTAAAGACTGCTTTTGCAATTTGGATATCTTGTACAGCTACTCCTGTAAGATCTGCTATTGTAATTTGGTTTTCGTTTTGGCGTTGTAATGATGGATTTGAAATCAATTTCCCTAATTCTATCACATTGGCTCTATCAAGTAAATCTGTTTTTACTGTTTGAAAAACTTCGCCTCGACTTTCGCTTTGAGGTAAACTATCCACTACTACAATATCTGCTTTTGAAAGTATAATAGGGTCAAGTTCTATTTTGTCAGAAGTATCAGAACCCATTGCAGTAATGTGTGTTCCTGCTTGGATATTTTCAGCTAAAATTAATGGCGTTTTTGATGGTGTAGTTGTGACGATTAAATTGGAAGAGGAAGCCACTTTTGAGGCATCTAATGTGAAAGAAATATTGTAGCCTTTTGCTAAAAATTCATCAATCATTTTTTGTCCATTCATTTCATTTCTTGCCCACACTAACACTCGTCTGCAATCTGTTATTTTTTTCAAGTATTCTAATTGTAATCGAGCTTGAATACCTGTTCCAACAATTCCGATTTGATGTATATTTTTAGGTGCCAAATATTTTGCTGCAATAGCCCCAGCAACGGCTGTTCGGATATCTGTCAGCAAACCTTCGTCTAATAATACTGCTTTTAAGACACCTGTTTTTTGATCAAAAACCAACATTAAACCTTGCGAGGCTGAAATGTTTAACTGAGTGTTTTCATAAAATCCAGAAGCTATTTTAATGACATAAAAATCATCGTCTTTTATGTAGCCATATTTGATATGAACTTCTCCAGGTGGTTTTTCAAATAATAATTCTCCGACAGGCGGAACAACTGTTTTCCCTTCGGAGTATAATTGAAATCCTTCCTCAATAATCGGCAATAAATCTATCGAAGGAATAACCTTTTTAATTTGGTCTTTATTAATGATCTGTGCCATATTTATTGAGAATATTTTTTAATAGTGTTGGGTTTATTTTTTTTCCAGTAATGACAGCTACTACCGTTTGTCCTTTAAATTTTTCTGGATATTTTAATAGGGCAGCTATTGGTAAAGCCGAAGCTGCTTCGACTAAGGTGTAATGATATTTGATCAGAAAGTAAACTGCAGCTTCTAGTTCTTCTTCGCTGATCAAGATGTAGTCATCAACTTTCTCTCTGCAAATGTCAAAAGTAATAGAACCTTCTTCCATTCCTCCCGCTGTGGCATCAGAAATAGTTGGTAAGGTATAAGGTTCTACAATATATCCCTTCTTCACAGATTCATACATCTCAGGCGCGTTAACTGGCACACAACCAATGACTTTTGTATCAGGGTTTACATCTTTGGTATAGGCAGCAATTCCTGAAATAAGACCACCACCACCTATCGGCACCAAAATAGTATTAATCTTTTCTAATTGATCAAAAAGCTCAATCGCAACAGTTCCCTGCCCCGCTAAAATGTGTAAATCGTTGTATGGATGTACCAAAACAGCATCTTTTTCTCTAGCCCATTCCCCTGCTATTTGTTCCGAATTTGCACAAGTCTGACCTTTAATTTCTAGTTCAACCTTATAGTGTTTTAAAGCTTGATATTTAGCTTGACTTACATTTTCGGGAAGATAAATTTTAGTATTTAAATTTAATTTGTCAGACGCAGAAGCAATTGCAGCAGCATGATTTCCAGTTGAAGCTGCTACCATTTGTTTCTTCATTTCTTTTTCCGACAAAGATGCAATTTTACTCATCACTCCTCTGATTTTAAAGGAGCCAGAAGCTTGTTGATTTTCCATTTTCAAATACACCTCTGCCCCTGTTCTTTTTTTCAATTCAGAAGAATATTCGATAGGAGTTTTACGGATATTTTTGTGAATTAATTCGTATTTTTTTTCTATTAATTCTTTATAGTAACTCATAGTTTATTGTCTAATAATATAGTAGTATCTAAAATTAAATTTACTGCATTCAAATAAAAAACAGGATCAATATTTTTAAATTCATCACCTGGTTGGTGGTAGTCTTTGTGGTCTTCTTCTCCAAAATACAAAAAGGGAATTCCCTGTTTATGAAAAGGTCCGTGATCGGAAGAAAAAGTCCAATCATCTCCATTTTTTTCTTTTGGATCATCATGACCAAAAGAAACCGTTAATACTGAATTTTCGTCGCTATTTTTTAGCATTTTTTTAAGCTTTGGATAATGCCTTGTTCCACAGATATAAATTTCATTTTTTTCATTTCTGCTTATCATATCCATGTTGATATTTAGGATAATATTTTTGAGTGGAATAGGAGAATGATCGACAAACCAATCAGAGCCAACCAAGCCCATTTCTTCTCCATCGAAAGCAGCAAAAATGATCGAATGTTTTGGTCGATGTTCTAAAAAATATTCTGCCATCGCTAATAAGGCACAAGTTCCTGAAGCATTATCATCGGCGCCATTATAAATAGAGTCTTGCTTCGTTCCATCATTGTGCATACCTACATGATCATGGTGAGAGGAAAGCACGATATACTCTTCTGGTTTTTCTGTTCCTTTTAAATAACCGATCAAATTATAGCCTTCCATTTTTTTGCGAAAAGTACGATGTAAGAACGGAAAAGTATGTTGATAAGTAGAGTCGAATTGTAATAAGCCTACTTCTTTCATTTTTTTTTCTAAAAAGATACGAGCTAATTTATTTCCTTCTTCCCCCACTCTACGTCCTTGGTATTTGTCAGAAGAAATTTCTTTAAGATTGGATAGCAATTCAGCAGCATCAAATCGTTGCTGACTATATGATGATAAACTGTAAACTATACAGAAGAAAACAACAATTATTTTTTTCATTATAAACTATTCCGTTTTATATACTGAAACCAAAGTGGTTATGGGATAATCAAACGATTAAAGCTACTGAGAATCAAAGGATAGCTACCAATGATGATCCTTAAACTGAATACCAGTAGGTATACTTTCGGTAAAAGTAAGCAATTATACGAAAACAAAAAAGCCCTTTCCAGCTTGAAAGTGGAAAGGGCTAAGGATAGCTTGGGACTATTATCGGGCTTATGTCTTAAACAAAAACTAAGGCATACCTTGTTTTATAAAGCGCTTAGTAATTGTATCTTTATCACTAATGAAAGTGATAAAATAAATACCATTTTGTAAGTCAGCAATGTTAACTTGAGTTTCATTTAGCTGTGCAGTACGTAGTACTTTTCCATTCATGTCAACAATTTGATAGGTATTAAACGAACCGCTTACTCTTATATTTAACACACTAGAGGCAGGATTAGGGAATAACACTGCAGTAGGCTTTATATTTCTTAATTCTAATTCATTTTCATTATCAAAAATTGATGGCACACCAATATAGAAATCATAGTTCGCTTGCCATTGAGTCCAACCAGCTTCACATCTAACTTTGATTTTGGCTTTATATTCTGTATCAGTCATCAATCCTGATATATACAACTGGGTCGCTGTAATATTATCAATTTGAGTCCAAGAACCAGGAACACCTTTTGGTCGATATTTTACACGATATTTTTCATCTGCAGGGTCAGATGTCCAGTATAGGGTTGCATCAGTATAACCTGCGGTATGAGTAGTGATAGCAGTAAGATCACAAACAGAACCTAAAGTCGTAAAGGTGTAAGTACTTGACCAAACAGAGTTGCCACTAGCACATTGTGTTTTTACTTGATACTCATAGCCTGTATTTGGAGTAAGACCATTGAAATAACGGAAGTTTTCAGAACCACCCGTTAGCACTTCTGTCCAAGAGCCACCCACAGGACGATAACGTAAACGATAACGTTCACCCTCTGCTGCTGCAGTCCAATTGGCTCTAGCTACATTACCACTATAAGGGATACATTGAACACCAGTAACAACAGGACATGTAACAGGAGGAGCAGGACATGTAACACTAAGCGTATAAGTGCCTTGAGAGCGCTCATAACCTCTTACAGCTACATAGTACGTTTGGTTAGCCGTTACAGGGTAAACGATCGATTCATCTGTCACCCCTATCAATGCAGCACAGATTAATTCAGTAGCATCGCAAGGCGAACCAGTCATCAAAAACATATCCAAATCTTCTACATCGACTACCATATTTGTTAAATTGATGGTAGCATCTCCACTAGCTGTCGGTGTAAATTCATAAACTTGTGCATAACCATAACCCACATTCGAATCGGTATAACAAGAAGTTTGAACTTGTTGTAAAACGCCCACATTGGAACCATTCAAGGTACCTCCACAAGCTATTGGAATGGTATTATCACAAGCTACAGGAATAGATGCAGAGAGACAAATGGTAAAATCTGCAGCAACATCATAACCTTCATTTGTAAAAATACGGAACCAGTAAGTGGTAGGTGTACCTGGGAATCCTGAAACTGTAGTAGGGCTGTTTTGCGCTAAATTAAACGCACAAGAGTTTGTCCAAGTTCCAAGAGATGCAGTTAAAGTAGTAGCAGGTGTACCACAAGCTGTAAATATCTGAAAGCCCATTGCTGGTCCACCACCTAATAATGAAAGATTAAAATCTATAGACTCAAAAACTCCAGAATCGAAGCTATACCAAACATCTCTTAATGGTCCGCCATTAGGATCACAAGAAGGAGGATCACCATCTAAAGTTGCGTCTATCGTTGTACCTGCAGTCGGATTTCCCCCACAAGCTACATCGTTAATAGCAAGTGAGATAGCTTGTGCCATTGCACAATTATCATTATCGGGTGCATTCGCTACTTGACAAGCCATCGAAGCAGTGAAATCTCTTCGTAAGGCATTCGCTAAAACTGTTTGTACTCTAGCACTTTGATCATTGGTAAAAACATTCATACAAGAGTCATCAGAATAATCCATATAGTTTTCGACCATATCAACAGAACCACAAGAAATATGACCTGTATCACAACCAAAATTAGACCCATCTGACTCAGGCGTATCAGCACAAAAATCGTCGACTCCACAACCGCCATCTCCCCATATATGACGGAGACCAATCCAGTGTCCTATTTCATGTGTCAAGGTACGACCTTTGTCAAAAGGTGCTGCTCCAGGATAAGGCGTATCAGTACTACCAACTGAGGTATAGGTACATACAACACCATCCGTAGTCGCTGGACCTTCATCGGCACTAAGACCACCTAAACCAGATTGACTAGGAAATTGAGCATAGCCTAATAGACCGCCTAAATCCATAATCCAAACATTACAATAATCATCAGGATTCCAATACGATGCAGGCTTAATCGTTCCATCTATATAGCCACTAGAATATGGACCAGCAGACCAACCTTGGCTATTTCTATTGATCCGATTGATACCTGGTTCTGCTAATGCATTCCCATTTGGGTCAACAAGTGCAGCGCAAAATTCTACTAGGACATCGGCTCCTGCTGGTTGTGTATTATATCCAGATGTTCCGAATTTTTTCCTAAAATCATTATTCAATTGTTCGATATTGGCATTAATATAAGTAGCTGAAATGTTAGTACCTGAGCCTACGCCTTCGCCATTATGTACAATGTGAAAGATAATAGGAATTGAAGTAATTCCTCCCGCAGCACGTGAAGCTGCATCAGGATGAGCATCTTTATATGCTTCTACACGAGGAGCAAGCCATTCTTCAAATTGATCTAAGGTTCCAAGTTCGGGGTATTGAGTTCGGAGAGCCGCATCAGCTTCCATTGTATGACAACGTTCTACTGATTGAGCAAATGTAAGCGTGGTGCATGCAAGGAATGCAAATAGAATTAGGGCTAATTTTTTCATAATTTTCATTTGGTTAATAATGTTCGATCAAATAACAATCAATAAAATTGCTTTAGATAAGATCTTAATTAGGGTTAAAAAATAATTTTATTTCGAAAAAGTATAAGTGCTTAGATAAATATAGCTTACACTTATTTCTGTCCAAGCACTTTTTAGTTTATATCATAAATCTTGGCACAGGATTGGCTAAAATTTGAAAGCCAATTTGTTTTTCAAGACAAATTTTTCCAAATAGAATAACTTTACAAAGTAAATAGGTAATTGCTTTGTACAGATTTATGCTCTAAAAATAAATATGAATGTTTAGTATTTGCGAATGTTGAACACCGATGTAGATCAATTAATTTTTGTAGCTTTTGCTATTGATTACTAAGGAAAGTTTAGTGATTTGTTTGAAGTAAAATGGAAAGTTTTTGAGTCTTAAGTATGTTTGGTAATCAAATATAATCATATTTTTTGAATAACAAAAATATGATACTGTTTTTAACAAGATTTTTTGAATAAAAAACTCTTTCCATTTTGACAATGGAAAGAGTAAACTAATAATTTTTTGGGATCGTTTTAAGGAGTCATTTTTAAAATCCTAGCGATAACTAATAGCTATCACTAGGAAAACTAACATACTCAAACTTTTACGGTGCGCTCTGCTTTATAAAACGTTTTGTCACTTTATCATTTTCTGTAATGAAGGAGATGAAATAAACGCCATCTAACAAGTTAGAAATATCTATTTGGTTTCCGTTTACTTCTTGTCTGCTCATTACTCGTCCGCTCATATCTACAATTTGATAGTCAGTAAAGTCGGTACTCGTTGCAAAATTCAACACATAAGTTGCAGGGTTAGGGAATACTTTTACATCGGGTGTCAAGATTGTTCTGTTAATCGTTTCGCTACCCTCTGTAATAGATGGACTACCGCTTGTAAAGAAATCGTAATTTGCTTGCCATTGCGTCCAACCAGCTTCGCATCTAACTTTGATTTTTACTTTGTATTCTGTTCCAGATAATAGACCTGAAATATACTGTTGTGTATTTGTAATATTGTCAATTTGAGTCCAAGAACCAGTTACTCCTTTTGGTCTATACTTCAAACGATATTTTTCATCCGCAGGATCAGCTGTCCAATATAAAGTAGCATCATTGATATCTGCATCGTGCGTATAGATCGACGTTAGATCACAAACAGATCCAAGTGTAGTAAAAGTATAAGTAGCAGACCAAGCAGAATTAAGGCTAGCACATTGTGTTTTGACTTGGTATTGGTATGTAGTGTTTGGTGTTAATCCATTGAAGTAACGGAAGTTTTCGGCACCACCAGTTAACACTTCAGTCCAAGAACCTCCTACTGGACGATAACGTAATCTGTAACGTTCGCCATCTGCAACAGCAGTCCAATTAGCTCGTGCTACATTCCCACTATAGGCTACACAATTTATACCTGTTGGAATATCACAAGTATTGGATAAACATCCATAATCTACTGTAAGTGTATAAGTATCATTTTGACCATTAAATCCATCGACAACCAAATAGTAGGTACCAGCAGAAGCACCAGCATAAGTAAAACCACCACCTCCTGCAGTTGAAGAATTGAGACAGGAATTTACATCACAAGCATTTAAAAGTAAAACATCTAAACCTGATATTGGACTCGTAAATGTAACGGTAATATCACCTCCAGATGGATTGTTAAAAGTATGCATTACTTCATTTCCTGTTTCAGCAAAATCTCCAAAACATCCCCAATAATCTACTACATTGGTACCTGAATTTGTATTTCCACTATACGGTACTCCACAAGCTAATGCCACAGCATTTGAACAATCTAATTCATCATTACAAGTAACGGTTAAATCGAATGATCCAGATGCAGTAGGATATCCATCTACAACTATGTAATATGTACCAGCAGGAACAGTGGAAGTAACAGCAGTTGATCCTCCCCAAGCCATACAACTATCTACATTACAAGCATTCAAAATAAATATTTCAAGTCCAGTGTCCGATTCGTTCGTCAATGCTGCAGTAATTGTTCCTGAACCAATAGTCGTTATCGAATAAATTTTGTCTTCTCCATTGTCACCACCTACACATCCATAATTGGTAATATTATTTCCTGCACCTACAGTTGTTCCACTAATCGTTTCTCCACAAGAAATAGGTGTAGCTGAAGCACAATCCATTGAACAATTTCCATCAACAGTAAGGGTATAAGCTCCTTCTGCTTCGTTGTAACCATCTACTACTATGTAGTAAGTTCCAGCAGGTGCATTCGTCATGGTAGCAGAAGAAAAACCAAAAGCTTGACAACTATCTACTCTACAAGCGTTGAGGATAAATACATCAAGACCTGAAGCTTCATTCGATAATGTAGCAGTTATATCGCCAGGACCAATTGTTGTTATTGTATGTACTACTTCAGGACCAGATTCATTAAAACTAGTACACCCCCATTGTGAATCAACATAATCATTTCCACCTACAGTAGTTCCTGTATAGGCTACTCCACAAGTAAGTTCGATAGCATCATCACAGTTTACATTGTTTGAAGTAATAATTTGAGGTGCCCATTGCCAAATATTATCATTTTCATTTGTTTCAGCAATATAACCATAGTGATCTATTGAATAACCATAATAATAATTTCCTCCCGGAATATTTAAGGTATTAATATCAATTACACCAGAACTAAGAATATTTGATTGAGCACCTGCTGCCAAAGAGGATACATATTGGTAACCAATAACTATAGGATTATCAAAAAATACATCTTCTGATAACACCCATGCTACATAAAAACCTCCAGAAGATTGGTTACCTGTATTTTGTACCGCTGCACTTATAGAAATCGTTGAGCCATTTACTGTTTGCGAAGCCGTTCCGATTACTCTTGTTAAATTTATACCAGGTGTTGCACAAGCAGTAGAGCCTGTAAAATCTCTTCTTAATGCATTCGACAATACAGCTTGTACTCTAGCAGATTGGTCGTTAGTAAAGGTATTCATACAAGCATCATTTGTATAGTCCATATAGTTTTGTTTCATATCAGTAGAACCACAAGTAACAGCCGTTGGGCAACCATAGTTTGCACGACCCGCATTAGGTGTATCCGCACAATAGTCATCATTACCACATGCGCAAGAAGTAGAAGCACTAGAGCTTGCACAACCTGAACCATCGCCCCATATATGACGTAGACCTAGCCAGTGCCCGATTTCATGAGTCAAGGTTCTTCCCTCATCAAAAACACCTCCTGAAGGATTAGGTGTTACAGAGCTACCAATAGAAGTATATGTACAAACAACACCATCTGTACTAGCAGGTCCTCCATCCACATTTAATCCACTAAGACCTGACTGACTTGGAAATTGTGCATAGCCTAATAAGCCGCCTAAATTTAAAGACCAAACATTACAATAGTCATTTGGATTCCAATAAGATCCTGGTTTTATCGTAGCATCTATATAAGTATCTGAGTAAGGCGGAGAAGACCAACCTTCAGTATTTCTATTGATTCGATTGATACCTGGTTCTGCTAATGCATTACCATTTGGATCAACAGTAGCAGGACAAAATTCGACAAATAAATCTGCACCAGCTGGCGTAGTATTATAACCCGATGTTCCAAACTTTTTTCTAAAGTCATTATTCAGTTGCTCAATATTAGCATTGATATAGGTAGCCGAAATATTAGATCCACTACCAACACTTTCTCCATTGTGTACTACATGAAAAATAATAGGTATCGTAATAATACCACCAGCAGCACGTGACGCTTCATCTGGATGAGCATCTTTATAAGCTTGTACTTTTGGAGCAAGCCAATTTTCAAACTGATCTAATGTTCCTAATTCTGGATATTTTGCTCGGAGAGCAGCATCTGCTTCCATTGTATGACATCGTTGCACCTCTTGTGCAAAAATAAATGTTGAGAAAGTAAATAAAGCGAAGAGTAACACAGTAAACTTTTTCATAGTTAAATTCATTTGATTTAATAATTAATTGCACCCTTCTATACTTTGGAAAGTAGAAAGGTGAACATTGGGGAAACTTTTTTTAAAAAAAAGATTATTAATCAAGTAGTTTAGGTGAGTAGTTGGGTTTTGATTAAGTACAATTTTGTACTTTAGGCAAAGGATACCTAATCAAATAAAAAGACATTTGAATATCGATAGAATAAAAAATGAAGTGCTTTTGTGATTTGGGGCAATACCATTTTGGTAAGCAATAGTCTTGGTCTATACAATTTAAACAAAAAGACAATCTATTCCAAACTAGTATAGAAACTTTTTAAAGATCTTGGCTTAGAAATGAAGTGCTTAGACCGAACTAAGTTACGTTTTTGGATAAGGACAAAAAAAAACTACCCCAACAGCCTCTTCTGGCTATGGGGCAGTCCACACACTATGAGAACACCCATTAATTCTTTTGGTGAAGTAGTATATTAATACTACATTTGCTTAAAGTCTTTTAGGACTATAGCACACCTTCATCGTTCTTGCGAACGCAATATCTTTTTGTTTAATTAGTTGGTTGGTTTTGTCTTCAGTTAAGGCATAGCAAAGTCTCATCATAGTTACGTCGTTTGATATATATTATTTCAACTAATGTGCCAAACATGACGACCGAACATATAGATAAAATATTTCAATATTTAAAAACTTGTTTTACAGAGAATAATGCTTCAAAAAAAAAATATAATTTTTTTTTGCTCATAATTTTAAAAATCCCATAAGTGCTTTTTTTAATAAGAAACGGTAGGTTTTTAATCGATTTTGTGCTTTTCGAGTATATTTAAGGTGGGTGATAGAAGTAACAAGAATGGCTATTTTTTACTTTCTACTTAATCAAAAGTCATTGTTTATTAAGCGAAATCAAATTGAACGAAAGAAGCCTTATCAAAATAGTTGAAAA
>JAHDIP010000174.1:0-2657 GCA_020630735.1 Saprospiraceae bacterium
TTTTAGCATTCGCCTCAAGCCGGCTCGGCTTTCCTTTTTTGCATCGCCAAAAAAAGGAAGAAAAAACGCTAGAAAATATAAACTCCTTCCAGTCAAACAGTATATTTTCAGGCTACCCTCCGATACGTATAATTCTTTACAGAATAAAAGGTTTTCAAGAAAAAGGTTCCTGCCGAGGCAGGAACCTACTAATTTATTTTTGCTGAACATCTAATTTAACACTTAAGTCCATTGCAGCTTTTGCGCCCATTACTTCCATAAAGTCTAATCCTCCGTTTCCAGATTTTCCTGTTGATCCAGTTTGGATTTTAGGAACGATATCACCTTTATAGTTTTGGAACGCATTCGCCCACATTTGCTGAACATTTTCATAGGTTGCTAGTTTCTTTTCTAAAGCACCATCTGCAGCCATGATTTTTTGTTTTGCATACGCTTCTGCATCTGCTAAGGCTTTGATCTTTTGAGCTTCGAGTTTTGCCGCTTCCAAAGCGATCTTTTGCTTCTCCTGATCTTTGCTTGCCAGCTTCACTTGCGTATCAGCTTGTACTAACTTCGTCGTTTGCTCTTGCTTTTTTTCGTACTCGATCTCTACTAATCGCTTACGACCTTCTGCTGCTGCGGTCAACTCTTCTTGCTGTGCTGTGATGAGATTTTGCTTAGAGACCGACTCTCTTGTACTTGCTTCAATCTTCTTTGCCAATTTTGCATCTACTTGATCTTCGTAATCAACATTGATGATATTGTGTGTTCTTACAATGATTCCCATATCATGCAAATCGTTATTATTTCTCACTGGCTTATTTTGATCGTCTAAACGAATTTTGTTTTCGTAGATTTTCACTAATTCACCCGTGAGTGAATCACGAGTAGTTGATTCAAAATTGTCAACTATGTATTGTCCGTTATCTAATTGATCTCTAAAATCATTTGACAATTTGGACATTCCTCCAGAGTAGTGCTGCTCCGACTCCATCAATTGAGTAGAGTACTTTAAGCATTCTCTAGTGTAAGGTGCCAATCCAGTAGCCGAAAGATGATCTACATTTCTGAAATCTTCGTGGCACTTCAACATCAATTCTTCTGCATTAGGAAGTGCATATTTTACGAAGACTTCTGCGGTTGCCATTGTAGCATCCAAGAAACGAATTTCCATCATCGGTTGGTTGACTGTAGCTTCGGTTTTCTGATCTGTGTAGGCAATCGTTACAAGATTTGGGTAAGTCGTTACTTTTGAGCCAGGGAATTTCCAGTAATAACCATTACCAAAAACGACCCGTTTAGTGCCCATCGGTGATTCGACTACTTGTCGGTAACCTAAATAATTGTACCCTAAGGGATTGAAAATAGCGATTAACAATACAACAAAAACAGTCAATGCTGCCCATGCTATTAGTTTAGAGTTTAATCTAACATCTTTTACGTTTTTCATGCTTTATAATTTTTGAAAGTATTAATCAACGCCCTTGAGAAGATTTTTCATGCCTTTTGTAAGGATTTATCTGATTGTTTACTTTGTTTAAAAAATTGGTTTCTAACGGTTTGTTGGAGACTTATTAAGCACTTCATCAAATGGCTGCAAGAGGAAAATTTTATTTTGTATTTCGTTAAAAATACTCACTGATGCTACGGCATCATCTGTGCTTTCTGCCTCATTCAAAATAAATTTTTCTAATCTTTCGCTCATTCATGAGGCACTTAATAAGTCTCTAAGAATTTTAGTTTTCTTGATTACATTTATAGTTTATTATTTTTTTTTTGATTTGGAAAGAAAATACGATAAGTAGCGTTGAGATTTCGACGAGAATGGATGAAAATAAAGGTTTATTATCTGAAAAAGGAGTGGTTGGTAGTAACTAAAATAAACGGACTTTCGAAAGTAATAAACAACAGAAAAGCGAGAAGAGGAACTCTATTCACTAATTATTTTAATTCCAATAATAGTAAAGGAGCATTATCACCTATCGTGTATTCGGCTGAAATCAAAAACTCTAAATCTTGTAGATGTCCAATCGCTTCTGTTTTTTCAGAAAAAGGAATATCTATTTTTTGTGTTGTAGCTTGAAAAAAATTATGGTCTTCAAAACCTGATAACAACCAGACAAAGGAGTAGAATTGTTCATCAATAAAATTATAGCCAAGTAAAGTGATCAATTTATTTGCTTCGTCAATACTTGCTGATGAGATTAGACCTTCTGCATTGAATCGATCATTGTACTCCGCTATGTATGTACCTGCAGTTTTGGGAAGGCTATAAAGGCGAGTATGTAAGTCGAGATGATTTTTGGAAAACAAATAGAGACTATCACCATAGCTGATCATCGCTTCGCAATCAAAATTGTGTTGTAGATACTCATGGTCAAAATCTGTTTGGTCTGGATAAGAGAAATGAATGATTTCTGTCGGTATGAGTGAATCGCTATTTATTAAATTTGTTTTGGCTATCTTATAAATCTTTAGATCTTGTCGATTGCCAAAATTATTTCCAAAATCACCTATATAAATGTATTCATCATCTTGTGCAGCATCTTCCCAATCTATATTTTCGGCAATTATTTTTTTTGTCGTTTGTATGGAAGCATCATTTTTATCTAATTGAAATAATTGAGCTTCGCCACCACTATCGTTATGTGTCCAAATAGAGTTATTGAAAAAAAGGA
>JAHDIP010000174.1:2757-7669 GCA_020630735.1 Saprospiraceae bacterium
GGATATTGATAAATAAGTCTTCCACTGTAATCAAACAATTGAATATCTACATCCTGTGTAGCATTCAATTCAAAATCTAATGCTAATTGCTCAGAACTATTGATATAAGCTGCAATTTCAAAAGTCTTATTGAACGTCTCAAAATAGGCAACAATTTCATCATCGATTTCAAAATTATATTGAATACTCGAAGCAGTGTTTTTATCTTCAAAAGTATATAACGATTCCCAATGCTTAAAGGTATATCCTTCATTTGCTTGGACAGAAATGGTAACAGGAACACCATTAAAATAAATGCCATTCCAAGGCAATTCCGGGCTAATGGTACTGATCGTAATTTTTCCCGCACCTTCAGGGTAAGTTTTTAAAGAAAGTTTTACTTCGTTACCTAAATCAAAAAACGATTGCAGATATTCTCTTGCATAGCTTGGTCGTTCATTTGAAAAATCAAGAATAGTTGGAATATTCTCATTGTACCATTTGTTATAAGAAGACGTATTCCACTTTTCGAAATGCCTGGGCATTTCGGGGGCAATTTCATCTCTCGTTTCTATAGTATAGTCATAAAAATTTTCTTCTCTAAACGTAGTGTTCAAAATATCTGCATAGCGATTGATGAAGTAATTTCGATAACCTTCATTTTTATACAAGGCTTTAAGAATCACAATCAAATGCAAATCTGGAAAATCTTCAAAACGTGTTCCAAACGAATTGGCATCTGCTTTGGTAAATCCATAACGTCCTAAGCCAACATCTAAATCAAATAACATATAACGCCACTTAGAAGCATCGGTACGCTCTCGCCAAAATTTAATATTGTTGCTTGGCCAGTCTGTATTATTTACAATCGTTTGAACGATAAAATAATCGGCAATATTATAAACATCAAAATAAGCAGCAGCTTGATCGAAATTACTTTGCACACTTAAATCTGCGGTTGAAACATACTCATACATTTGATTGAAAATATCAAAATTTCCTGAACTTACAAGCGTATCTTCTTCTAACAAATCCAGCTTATCCAAATCAACACCATAGGTATTTTTTAAATAATGTTCATCCGATTTTTCTCTCAAATTCATTACGCCCCAATACACTCCATTAAAATAAACTACCATTGGCTTATGTGCCAAAGCATCTACATTTAATTTATCTTTAATAAATAGGCGATGCAAAAAAGCATCCCTACAATGCCCAACATTATAATCGCCACTAGCATTCCGAACAACTAACCGTTTAAAGACCGTTCGTTCTCGATCTTCAAAAAATTGGTGATTCATTTCTTCTGTACCAAATTTTTTCTTAGCTAAGAGACGAAATGGTTTTTGAGGTTTGGTTCGTGCAGCACGACCACCATGGATTTCCAATCCCAAATCGTAAGCTACTTCTAGTTGTTTATCTTGATCGAAAAATTCTACATGAACAGGAATTTCTGCTTCTCGCCAATAGTTGGCTCCATAAAAAGGCCATTGCGTATTTGCATTTGGTCCCGTTCTAAAAATCCCTCTTTCCCAATTCCAAATACTATCGGGATGAGTAGCAATTGAGAGAATAGAGAGTTTATGATCTTCATTTATAAAATAACTTTTTGTAGCAATTGGGGATTGCAGCAAATTAAAATTAGTCACTATCGCTCTAATGATCGTATTTTCTTCAACAAGAATAGGTGCAGTATAAATGCTCGAATTATGATCAGGTGGCGAACCATCTAGCGTATATTGAATGATAGCATCGGAATGAATAGAACTAATACTTACTTCTATTGCACTATCGTGAAATGCTTGGGCTATCGAAAATGTAGGTTTCTCTGCTAAAGTATAAGCTAAGGAAGTATTAGCTGCATTCGGTGTTGGCGTTTTAAAAAAATAAAGCTCATCATCATTTTGGTGACCATAAGAATAATCTGTTTCTAAATAAGGAATTTGGATTTCGTCAATGATTATTCCATCATCTTTAGATAGTATCAGTCGTTCACCTTCTTTCGACAATTTAAAATTGGTATGTATATGAGTGATGTAGCTATCTTCGCCAGATGCAAATAGTAGTAAATAGGATTGTGACGTTATTACGGTATTGCTAGGAAATTTCCATTTTTGCAAATCATCTGGATTATCACTTAAAAAGTAATTCCCAATATTTATATCTGCTGTGCTACTATTGTATAACTCTATCCAATCAGAAGAGTCGCCAAATTCATCTAGGATAATTTGATCATTACTTGAGCAAACTTCATTTATTACAAGCTGCCCAAAAGCAACTTGATGAATAAAAAATACTAATAGCAGATAGATTGTTTTCATAGGGTCTATACTTTATTAAATAGACAGCTAACAATCCTTAGATGGTTGGGTTGGTTTTCTTGATTTTTTTCTTGGGTCTTTGACCATTTTTAACTTACAAAGCAAGTAGCTTATGTAAACGCTATCAGAAGACGAGTGTGATATAGTGAATGTAGCTAATAAGATAGGAGGTATCTTAGAGATGAAGTCATCAACTTAAAAGATTTTAGCTTGAGCATTCACATTTTAAGTTAGAATTTGCAAAAATTGTCAAAGAGACTTTTTCTTTTTAAAATAATGTAGTTAAAAAAAACAAAAAATGATAAAGTCTTTATATTTGTATTTTCTTCAAGCAACTAGAAGTAGTTTAAATCAATAGAACACTAACTATAAATGAAAGAACAACAAATAGATACTATCATTTTTGACCTAGGTGGCGTTTTGATAAAATGGGACCCAAGACGTTTATTTCGAAAGATTTTTGTGAAAGAATCTGACATGGAAGATTTTTTGAATACGGTCTGTACGATGCATTGGAATGAACTGCAAGATGGTGGTCGAACAATTGCGAAAGCGAATAAAGAATTGATCGCTAAATATCCTGTTTATGAAAATGAAATTTTGGCGTATTATGGTCGCTGGGAAGAAATGCTCGGTGGAGCGATTGAAGGTACTGTCGAAATTTTAGACCAGCTCTATGCAGATAAAAAATACAAACTCGTAGCACTCACCAATTGGTCGCACCAGACCTTTCCGATTGCCTTAGAACGTTTTGAGTTTTTGCAACACTTTGAAGATATTTTGGTATCAGGTGTAGAAAAATTGAAAAAGCCTGATCCTAAAATTTATCAGTTGGCACTCAAACGATTTGATGTAAAAGCAGAGAATGCTATTTTTATAGATGATTCGTTACGCAATATCAAAGCTGCTTCAAAAGAAGGGATTCATACGATTCATTTTAAATCGTCAAGCCAATTGAAAAGAGATTTGAAAAAGAGAGGAATATTATAGTGAGATCCGAGCATAAGTAAGTGAGAAGAGGGATAAATCTCTCTTCTCACTTTCCTACTCTCGCTTCTCCTTAATCAAACACTGCTACGATTACACCATCTGTACCCGATTTCCAGTTCGGTACATTCAGTTCTCGATTATTAAATTCGATAGCAACCGTTTCTGGTTCTACTGTTGGGATAAAGAAATCAGCACCAGTCAAAAAAGTATTCAAGAAAGCAAAAGTAAAGGGAATAGCTAAAGAGGTTTGTCCATCTCCATTATCATCATACAAAAACATAGCGATGGTTGTTTTATTGGCAGCCGTTAACTCTTCTGTAGCTAAATCAACACCATTCACCATCAATGCATCTCGTTGATAAATGGTTGCTTGACTGGCTGTGAAAACTGCCATAGCCGTTTGGTTATCGTCCTCAGGAATTCCTGAAAGAATTAAACCAGCCGTAGAACCTGCTGGCGGAAACATACGCAAATACACCAATGGATTGGAATGTGTAAAGGCTTCACGATAGTAGTGAATAATTCGATCAGTTGGGTCAGTTGTTTGAACAAAAAATTCGTAGTTGGTATTTTTCTTTACCTGCCATGGTCCCCAATGACCATCTGCATCCGATAAGATCACGGTATCTGGCATTGTATTGATACGAAAACCTGTAGCAGTATCAACTTCATAAATTTCTATTGTAGCCATATCTAGCGCCTCATTTTCTCCAAGTGTTACCACTTTACCGCTAATGCTAACGGTTTCTTCCTCTACGATTTCACTTGTTTCAGGCGTACGATCATTAAAGAATTCATACATCGCTTCAAAGGTCGGTGCATTAGTCGCTATTTCATAATGATCAGGACCACTTTGCATCACGTTTTCGGCACCAGCAATATCACTACCTGCTACGATAAGATCATCTGTTGAATAAATATTGATCGTAGGTACTTCGCCATTTGGCCCAGCAGGACCACTCTGAGCACCACTTCCCAAATGTGCATAGTGGGCTACTTTTGCAGCTCTTGTTTCATCAGACAAGTAGGTATAGGATAAACCGCCACCAGCAGAGTGACCTACCAAATCTACTTGAGTTGCATTTGTTTGTGCAAGTACATCGTCTATAAAAGCATCTAACAGTAATTCATTTCCAGAGCCACCGAGTGTATTCCAATCAAATGCAAAGAGGCGATCTTCGCAATAATCATTACTTGTAAAACGCATAGCTTGAGTAGCATAGGTATCACCAGAAGCCAAGGCTCCATGTAACATTACTATAGGATTGAGTGTATCGTTGCAGATAGCTATTGGGTCAGGATCTGGATCGGGGTCAGGATCTGGAGTAACAACGGTACAGGTTTCAGGTGTCGTATCATCGTCTTTACCGCAACTTGCAATTAAGCCTAGTATAAAAACAAGAAGTAATAGTTGTTTTAAGTGTATAGAGGGTTTCAATATAATCATTTCTTGGATTCGTTTTAAAAATATTTTAGAAATAGACTTCATGTCTAAACTCAAAGTAAAGAAACATTTTTACATTACCTAATAGACTTTATTCTAAAGATTTTTGTATGGTACAAAAATGTCTTTTCTTACTCATAAAAACCTTTCAGAATTAAGTCTAATGTTCAATAAAATA
>JAHDIP010000174.1:7769-13270 GCA_020630735.1 Saprospiraceae bacterium
GTCTTTTCTTACTCATAAAAACCTTTCAGAATTAAGTCTAATGTTCAATAAAATAGAAGGGCAAAACAGTTTGCCAATAAAAGAAAAGCTATTTTTCTTCAAATTTATAATTTCACAAACATATCTGATTTGGATAAACCAGCAGTATTGCATTCTAAAAGTAAACTCCTCACTTCGTCATAGTTCATCAAACTAAAAGGAGCTATTCCGCCTGAATGATGACAGGACGAACAATTTTCATAAATGATAGGTGCAATATCTTGACTCCAAGTAAAACTTTGAGCGGTCATAACTTGATTGAACAATATAAAGCAAACGAGAATGGAATAAACTCTATGCATTTTTGAGTTGTGTTTAAGTAAAAATTGGGTATCCGTAAAATGCCTTTGTAACAATATACAGATTATTGCTAATACTTTCAATTAGAATTTGATTTTCTGGGGAATCTAATTTGTATTGGTTCAGAATAAAATAATTAAGTTTATAAATTATGCTATTTCGGTCAAAGACCGATTAATATTCTTGTGGAGTTACAAACTCCACAAAGCATTTTTTTATATTATTTTGCTTGCTGTAGTCTCTGACTACAGTATAGTATAAGTCGGTCTCCGACCGAACTACATTAATCTTTTATAAGCCATAGTCAAATGAAATCACTTTGAGCCTTTGCATTGTTATTGACAAAAAAAGAACGGACACATTTTTACAATATGCCCGTTCTTTAGAATTATTTTTTTGATCTTTAGATCAAGTTATTTTTTCTTCTTTGGATGTACCAAATTCATTTCTTTTATCAAGTGTCCAGCACCCGCATATTTATCAATAATGAATAAAATGTATCGAGCATCGACCATGATGTTTCGACAAATTGAAGCATCGTAATTGATATCACTCATTGTACCTTCCCATACACGGTCAAAATTTAGTCCGATCAAATTACCATGGGCATCAATAGCAGGGCTACCAGAGTTTCCACCTGTGGTATGATTAGAACCGATAAAACAAACAGGCATTTTGCCATTATCAGCATACTGTCCGTAATCTTTTTTATCGTACAATTCTAATAATTTTTTAGGTACATCAAACTCATAATCACCAGGCACATATTTTTGCATTACACCAGAAAGGTAAGTAACAGGTTGGTAATACACCGCATCTTTTGGCTCATAACCATTTACCTTTCCGTAAGTGACACGCATCGTACTATTTGCATCTGGATAAAAACGCTCGTCTGGGAAAATTTCGATCAAGGCTTTCATGTATTGACGTTGTAAGTCGCTGATCTCCGTATTAAGCTCATTATATTTTTTAGACACTTTTTCGTTATACACATCAGCCATAGATTTTCCGAAAAGGAAAGCAGGATCTTCTTTTAATTTCTTTACAGCATCTGCAGGAGCTTCTTCAAACAGCGACATCATTTTTCGCCCATTTGTTATCATTGTATTTCCATAAATAGACGAAGCCAGTTTAGAATAATCATTTCCAGCACTTGCCAATTCTTTTTTGAACATATCCGACAAATAAGCATCACCTACATCTTTTGCGTACATTTCAGTTAAGGCTGCAAAAACTTTTTGATCAATCGACGGACGATAATTTTTGTATAATCGTTGTAGGAAAGGAGCTAAACGACCTTTGAAAGAATTGTATCCTTCTTCGCCATTTTCCTCATATAGTTTCACCAAACGATTCAGATAGCTTGTCACTTGTAAAAGTTCGATATTACGACTAAACACTTCGCTGTAATAATCTCTTGCATGTGCATAGGGTTCGATTTCTTTGTATAGTTTTTCAAAATCGCTCAAGATGTTTCCATACTTGCCACTCGCCATTCGGTCATTTTTTACTTTTTTCAAAAAGTCTTTTTCGAATGCTTTTTTCTTAGCAATACCTTTCGTCGATTTTAAGCCTTGACTTTCACCAATCCATTTTTTCCAATAGTTAGCAATACGGGCAAATTTGGACGCATACTGAATACGTACTTCTTCATCAGCTCTCATTTCAGCATCAACAATTTTTAATGCACGATCACGAATACCGATTTTTGCAGGATTCAATACATCAACAATTTGCTCCACGGCAAAAGAAGGTAAATATTGATTCGTTCTACCTGGGAAACCAAAAACTAAGGTAAAGTCATCTTCCGCTACACCATCTAATGATATAGGTAAAGAGTGCTTAGGCTTGTACGGTACATTATCCTCTGAATAGTCGGCAGGCATATTATCTTTTCCAGCATAAATGCGGAATAGTGCAAAGTCTCCAGTATGACGAGGCCATACCCAGTTATCCGTATCAGACCCAAATTTCCCAATAGACTCGGGTGGTGCACCTACTAAACGAACATCCCTGTAGGTCATCGTAACAAACATGAAGTATTGGTTGCCTTTGTAAAAAGGTTTGATACTCATCTCTTCGTGCTTCGCTAATTTCGTACTTGCTTTAAGCGCTTCGATGTTTTTATCAATGACAGACTGGCGATCTTTTGTTGCCATATCATCTGTAACACCAGATAAAATCTTTTTGCTAATATCTTCGATACGAACAATAAAGGTGGCGCTTAGATTTGGGTTCGCTAATTCTTCCGCTTGGCTCATTGCCCAAAATCCATTTTTCAAGTAGTTATTTTCTAAACTTGAATGCGATTGGATTTGCCCATATCCACAGTGATGGTTGGTTAATAATAAACCTTGATTAGAAATAATTTCTGACGTACAACCTCCATTGAAGTGAACAATGGCATCTTTTAACGAACCTTTGTTTACACTATAAATGTCTTCGGCAGTCATCTTCATACCCATACTTTGCATTTCTGCTTCGTTGAGGGCTTTGAGTAAAAGTGGTAGCCACATTCCTTCGCCTGCGATGGCTAAATTGGCGAATAAAACTAAGGCTGATAATAAGAGTGCTTTAATCAATTTCATATGTCTGTTTTTTTTGTAAAGATAAAAAATTATTAAAAAAAAGAGGCATAAGGTAGGTCTTCCATTTGTTGCCTTGTCTTTAGGTTGATTCGTTTATATTTATTTACACTTAGAACCTGTTTAAAATTAATGCACTAAGCTGAGAACTGCCTAGTTTTAGGAGATACTTCGTTTCTCGAATAGTCTAAACTCCTATTCTCGTGCCTCGTCTCCCCTTTAAATTAGCCTAGTTTCAGCAATAGTGACTAATTTTTAAACAGGTTCTTAAACATTAAAAATTATGCTGTTAAAAAAATTGAATTGGATTTTTGTAATTAGTGTTTTAGCACTTACTTTTCAATCATGTTCAGAAGATAATGATGCATTTAATGAACTTGAAGCTACTATAGATGAACGAGGTGGAAATAACAATGGCGGCGGCGGAGGAAATAACAACGGCAACAATAACGAAAATAATCCTTTAGAAAAAGACGTAAAAGACATCAATAGTGAACTAGCACTGGATTGGATGGACTTGTATCTTGAGCTGGAACGCTATGCTGCTGGTATGCGACCAAATGCAAGTGCACGATCTTTAGCATATATAAATTTGGCGGCTTACGAAACAGCGCAACCAGGAATGCGAGATTTTATATCAAATAGTAATTTGATTCCTGGATTGAATATTGACGACGATCTAGGAAACGATGAGATCGATTGGGAGATTGCTCTAAACGCTTGTTATGCAGATGTGCTCAATCATTTTTTACTCAATGTACCTTCTGACCTTGTCGGAAAAATCAAAGATTTAGAAAGAAGAAACGAGAATCGACTTTCCGACAGAAGACCTCGTGACGTAGTAAGAGACTCTAAAGATTGGGGCGAATCGATTGCAAAACAAATAATCTTATTTAGCCAAACAGATGCTGCTGCTGAATCACAAATCTTAAGTCCTCAACCTATCTCCTATGAGCCTCCAACAGGTGATGGTTACTGGACTTACTCAGCGGAACCAGAACGAGCATTATTTCCATACTGGGGTTCTGTTCGAACATTTGTCATTTCATCTGATGAAACCTCCACTGTTCCTCCAATGGATTATAGTGAACAACCGAATAGTCCTTACTTCCAAGAAATGCAAGAAGTTTATGAAGCAAATAACAGTGCAAAAGCAAATCAAGGTGAGCAATTATGGATTGCAGAATTTTGGAGTGACGATGTGGAAAACTTGACTTTCAGTCCACCTGCTAGACAGTTGGCTATCGCTCGACAATTGATAGACCGATACAACATGAATTTGGAAGAAGCACTGCACCTTAATCTAAAATTAGGATTTTCATTAAACGATGCAGCAGTATCGACTTGGGCTGATAAGTACGAATATATGGTGATGCGACCAAGTGTTTTTATACATGAGTTTATTGATCCTAGTTACCAAACAAATTTATTCCGATTGATTCCTTGGCCGAACCCTTCGTTCCCAGGTTATCCATCAGGTCACTCTTGTTTTGCTTCGGCTGCAGCTGGTGTCTTTATCAACTTTTTTGGAAACAATACTAACTTTACTGACCGATCACACCAAGGCAGAACAGAATTCGAAAGTCAGCCTCGTACCTTTAGCACCTTCAGTAATATGGCAGAAGAAAATGCCTTTTCTAGAATTCCACTCGGCGTTCATATCAGGATGGATTGTGCAGAAGGCTTGAGACTAGGCTACGAAATTTCCGCAGCTGTCAATGACTATAATGTAGAACAAGGAAGTAATTAATTAAGAGAGATAAGAGAGCAGGAATAAATGATTACTTTCTTAAGTAAATTTAACAAAAATAGCCACGTAATAGGAATCCATTACGTGGCTATTTCTCATCAATTAAGACGAGTCACCTCAATGATAAAGTTGTGTTACAAAAATGGCAAAAGCATTGTTTTTTTACTGGAAGATATCTCTAAGCGTTCCTTCTTCGTAGTAAATTTCTTCTTGCTTTTTCTTCTTCTTTCCAAACTTGAAAGAAGGCGGTTCAATGATACTTGCCAACACTAAACCAATAAAGATTCCACCGATAATAAATATGGTGTACAGTGCGAATTTAGGTAATGTAAACAATAATCCTAATCCAAAAAGAATCAGTATCACTTCGCTAAAAACTATGGTCGTCAAACCAGCAATTAAGTATTTAATTTTTTCCATGGGTACTTTATAGATGATTGTGTGTAAGAATGAGAAACGTAAATTCTCAATCCTTAGAGTTAAGTAAAACGTAAATAGCCTAATCGTATTGTCTCGATTTGGTTTAAATTTTATACTACTATATAATTCTGACTTGTTGTTAAACGGGTAAAGGAAGTTTGAAGGGGTTTTAGTTTTTGTGCATGCAAAACAGTGTTTAATAGTTGTATAATCAGGGGAACTGCCTTTCAGCAGTCCAAACAAATATACAAAAAGCTTTATAAAATGACAAGAAATGTATGGAAAATATTTTCATACGTAAGGCAAATTAAAGTAATAAATTCCTCAACTTGAAGTTATCTTTTTCCAAGATGAGTATCTATTAACTTTAATTTGCCCAATACTTGGAACAAAAAGCCATCCCACTA
>JAHDIP010000175.1 GCA_020630735.1 Saprospiraceae bacterium
TTTCATCTGTCTATATTTATTTTTCCTAACGGTCAGATGAAAATTACCAAGATGAAATAGTCATTACTTTGTGTGTTTAAAGACTATTTAGTCATGGATGTTTCATCACTTCAACCACTTCATATAAAACTCTTTAATCGATTTCGGATCGGCTTGTTGTCTAAATTTTATCAATGCGATTAGATTGACGAGGTTGACACGTAAGTAAGAATTATTGATATACTTTCGGGCAGAAACTGTTGCCTTATTTGGTAGAATGGTGAATGGAATAGTTGCTTTTTTTAAGCGTTCATAAAATTCAAAATCTTCCATGATGACATAATTATCATTATAACCACCCAATTGTTTAAATACCGAACGACGAACAAAATGACATTGGTCTCCTCCTCCAGTAAAAATGCCATCGTATTTGGTAAAAGCACTATTGATTTTTAGCAGTAAATGATTACTCTTAAACTGATAAGCAAAACAACCTGCATCAAAACCCTTTTGAGCTGCTTGTTGTATAGCCTCATAATAATCTGTTGGAGGTAAGACATCTGCATGAACAAATAAAATGCAATCACCTTTACTCTGTGTAAAACACTCATTCATTTGTTTGCTGCGCTGTGTATGCTTAGATTTGTAATAAGACACACCAAAAGTTGAACAGATGTTTTTTGAATCATCGGAAGATACAGCGGCATCTACTACTAAAATATGCACAGGATATTTCTTTGCATACTTAATCAAATATGGCAATAATATTTTTAAATTATCAGCTTCATTAAGCACAGGAATGACAATATCCAAAATCAAAACGCTTCGTTTAACGTGAGGTAAAAATTAAAACCTTCTTTAGAGTTGGCTACATCCACTCTAAAAGATGTTCTTTCTTCAGGTCGCAACAAAAATCGGAGCCCCAATCCGTAACTTAACTTTGCAGCATTGGCGAAAGACCTATTGATACGATCAGGTAGCCAAGAAGAATTAGCAAATACCGTTCCTCGTAAGCGCCAAAAAAGTGGAAAGCGTACAGCAACCTGTGTACTAATCAAGTGTTGTCCTATAAACCTTCGATCTCTAAATCCACGTGCGTATTTAGATTCTCCAATATAAGGTAAATCAAAAAAAGGAGCAGTATCAGTTGCCGTAACCAGATAAAATTGTGTTGCCAAAACCCAATCTTTTCTGACCTCTTTATAATACCGCATATCAAGATCGAACCGAAAGTAATTATAATCAGAAAGCGTTAGACGATCAGCCCCATGTACAATAGCTTCTACATAAAATCCTTTGTAAGGCGCATATACATTATCACGTGTATCCAAATAGTTGAGCAACATGAGTACCGATTTTCGACCACCATCAACTCCGATTGGTCGATTTGTATCTAACAGTCCTGCTGGTTCTATTTTTGTGATATTGAAATAGTCGAACCGATAGCCCAAACCCACTCTCCATAGTTTTGAAACAGCACGAGAATAACTAAAAATGATTCTAGGATAAATAACGTCATAATTTTCCAAGTCATCGGCATTCGTATCGCTCCCTACCCCATGATAGTTGTAGAAATATTTGTAAAAACCTAGCTCCCCTTTGAAGCGTATTTGTTCGTTATTTTTATAAATTTCGAAAGGAACAAAAATAAGAATCTGATTTTTCAAGGTATAACTTAGCCCTACGATAACGCTACTTATCTTCGACTGGATTGGTTCATTTTTCAGTCGAAAAGTACCAATAGCCGAAACACCAAATCCAAGACTTGTCTCAGGCAAATAAAAAGCGATTGGAAATATAGTTTTCTTTAATTTAACTTCAGTCGATACACTATCTTCTACTTGACCTTTTAGGCTAATAGAAAGGATAAATTGCAGGATCAATAAAGCCAGCAGTCTCCACTGTAATTGGTTTAAAAACATCTGTTCGTTTTGCTAAAAAAATGAATTGTAATAGTAGCCAAAAAATTAGAATCTAAATACTGATCTGTATTTTTTTTTTAATAGAAAAGATGTTTAGCGGACTTTTAGACTTTTATCTATTCTTGACAAATATCGTTCAATCTGTCTTCGATGGCGAAGGATATGTACTATGGCATGTTCAAACAATTGTTCAATATCATATTGTTGTCCCCACTTCGTTTTAATCTTTTTTTCTACATCATGTTCATCTATAGAAATGTACGGATGATCTTCGAATAATTGTACATTACTCACAAACATTTTTGATAATGCTTCATGGTAGGCAGCCGCTGAATCTAAGTGAGTAGGTCGTTCAAATTCTATTTTTTCTCCAAGATATGTTCTTACTTCAAAGACATACCAATGACCTGCACGAACTACATGTGTCAGGATTGATTGAATAGATACAAAATCAGGATGCTTTGTCTCTTCGTTTATTTTTTTAATTAAATCCTCGTTCGAGATGGGTTTGATTACCTCTTGAAGTTCTAAAACAGCTTTCTCATATTCATCTAATAAAGCACCTACTGCTCCGTTTGTTCTAAATGTTTTCATTTGTTTAAAATTTTCTTTTTGTCAAAACCTCCTCGCTGATTTAACTCATCTGCTCACTCCAAGTGAGCAGATGAGTAGTTCTCGACCGACATCTTTTTAAAATTTACTTTAAGTCCAAAAAACAGCACCTTTTGCACCATGCTAAAAATAAATCGCTGGAGATACTCATAGGGTCAATTTTGAGTGAATCTATGAGACTACTTCGATTGACCAAGACAAAATAACAATTCTTTATGTTCTAAACCAAAAAGCTCCTGTGTAACGAAGGTTACACAGGAGCTTTTGTATCGATATAATTAATTTTCTTAATTACGAAACGCCATTGTTCGTTACAGAAGGAACACTATAGCGTTCCACAAAAGCCTTCATTTCGTCAACCATAGCAGGCGAGCCAATAGCAATCGTAGCACGTTGATGCAACTCTTTAGGTTCTAATTCCAAAATACGTTCTAGTTGACAGGTAATGGCTTTCCCACCAGCTTGCTCGACTATAAAACCTAATGGATTACATTCATAAATTAATCGTAATTTTCCAAGTGGATATTTACGAGTATTTGGATACAAGAAAATACCTCCTTGTAACAAAATTCGGTGAATATCAGATACCATCGAACCAATATAACGTAAACGTAAGTTAAGGTCAGAACAGTAATCGATATAACGTCTCATTTCGATATCAAACTTCAAGTAATATCCTTGATTGACTGAATAGTAATTTCCACGGTCTGGAATTTTGATATCTCGATGCGATAAGCAAAACTCTCCGATAGATGGATCAAGCGTAAAACCGTTGACACCACGACCAGTAGAATAAACTAAAATAGTAGAAGTACCATAAATGACATATCCTGCTGCTACTAGCTCTGTCCCTTTTTGTAAAAAATCTTCTAATTGGCATTCTCCTTTAGAGTCACTTTTACGACGATAGATACCGAAGATTGTTCCCACAGAAACATTGACATCAATATTAGAAGAACCATCAAGCGGATCGAAAACCACTACATATTTTGCATTCTTCGACTCAATAGAAGGAATTGGAATGAACGTTTCATTTTCTTCAGAAGCAATGCCACAGCATTCGCCACTATTTTTCAAACAATCGATCAATTTATCATTTGCAAAAATATCTAACTTCTGTACGGTATCTCCCGTCTTATTTTCAGCACCAGATACTCCTAAAATATTGACCAATCCCGCCTTGTTTACTTCACGGTTTACGATCTTGGCAGCCACACCAATATCTCTCAATAAGCCTGTTAATTCTCCTGACGCATAAGGAAAGTCCTTTTGGCGTTGAATAATAAATTCATCTAATGTTACTGTACGATTCATATGTTGTATTACGTTTATTCTCAATTAAAGATGCAAAGATCGCCCCAAAGATACTGCAATTATATGGAATTTGAAAATGTATATAGCCTTGTCATTTATTGTCTGCCAAAAAACAGTAAAAGACTTTTATTTATAACTTAGAAAATACTACCTTACCTTTGTTATTCCAGAAGAACCCTTACTTTGCAACTATCATACACTGCATTACTAATACTTATATAAGATGAAAAATTTAGTTTTACTTCTTTTTACTGTAGTCTCCTTCAATACCCTTAGTGCACAGGATGCTTGGAATATGAGTCTTTTAGGACATTGGACAAATGATACGCTTCGCGAAAACACCCTTCCAGCCAAGTTCAATGATATCTGGGGTTATGCTGCTGATGGTAGAGAATATGCGATTATTGGTAGTGCTTTCTATGTTCATTTTCTCGACATTACAACACCCGAAAAGCCAGTGTTGATCGATCAATTTCTAGGCGGAGACACGACGATTTGGAGAGATATGAAAGTCTATAAAGATCGTGCTTATGCCGTATCGGATGGTACCGAAGAAGGACTTATGATTTTTGACTTGAGTGACCTCCCAAATAGTATTACCAAAACCTACCATCAAACTGACTTAATCAAAAATGCACACGACATACAAGTTGACCTAAACAAAGGTCGTTTATATGCTGTCGGTGCAAATAGCCATGATATGATCATTTTGGACATAGCGACCAATCCTGATGAACCTATGCTGCTGCGAAGACTCAATTTACCACTTGGTGAAATCGGTGGCTATATTCATGATCTTTACGTCAAAGACCATATTGCTTATTGCTCCCATGGTCAAACCAGTTCTTTAATCGTTTGGGATTTAGAAGATCCCTTTGACCCAATTGCTTTAGCTAGTCTGGAAAGTAGTGGTTATAATCATAGCAATTGGGTAACCGAAGATGGTCAGTATGCGGTCTATGCCGAAGAAGTTCCCTTTGGGCTGCCTTTAGGAGTCGTTGATTTGAGGGATTTAGAAAATGGAGAAATCGAAACCATTCATACTTTTAAAAATCCATTATTAGCACCAGCACACACCGACGCCACCCCACATAATCCATTTATAAAAGGTGACATTTTATACTCTTCTTACTATGAAGATGGTCTTCAAGTTTGGGATTTTTCTAATCCTACCAATCCAAAACACATCGCCTATTACGATACCTATCCAAGTAATACGGAGTATGAAGGCTTCTTTGGCTGTTGGGGTGTTTATCCATTTTTACCCTCTGGCAATATCATTGTTTCTGATCTACAAACGGGATTGTATGTCTTACGTTTAGATATTTCTACAGTGCCAAAAGTAGTTGATGAGTTTTCTATTTTTCCCAATCCATCTATGAATCGACTGACCATTTGTATCGAAAGTTCTACACTCAAAGAAGTACAATATGAAATGTTAATGATTGATGGAAAACAAGTCTTCGAAGGTCAATTCACAGCAGAAGGCATTACCAACCAACAACTTAATATTAGCCATCTTGCAGCAGGCACTTACATACTAAGAATTAAGACGGATGAAGAAACGATTAGTAAAAAAGTTATCAAAAATTAATAGTTGGGGTCTACCCTAGGGGTCGCTATGTTGCGTAGCTCCTTATTCAGTCGGCCTGCTTTTCTATCGTCAGCAGTCTGGCTCCTTCGTCACCACTACTCCACAGCGCTAGCCCTTTAAAATTAAATAGTATTCAGTATATTGTGGTTTCCATAAATACATATGAAAATGAAACTACAAAACGCCGCTTACTTTTTTATCTGTGCCATCAGCATTGTCCTTGCGCTAATCTATGGTCAGCAATTACTCATACCTTTTGTATTGGCTCTTTTATTATGGTTTATTATGCGAGAGCTAAAGACCTTTTTAGATAAAGTACCTTTTATAAAAAATTTTCCTTCTTGGTTTAAAACTATACTATCTTCCATAACCATTGTCTTCGTATTTGTTGTCATCTTCGATATTATATTAATCAACATCAATGAATTGAGTCACTCCTATTCGAAGTACCAAGTTAATGTAGATATGATCGTTCAAAAGATTAATGAAACATTTAATATGAATATAATGGAGACGATCAGTAGCCATTCAGGTGATATCAATTTTGGTCAAGTACTTAGTGCTATCTTTAGTTCTTTCACCGATTTGATCGGCAATGCTTTTATGATTATCATTTATAGTTTATTCATTTTACTAGAAGAAAGTAATTTTGGACCAAAACTTCGAGCTATTTTTTCAGATAATCATCAATATGAACGGTTGACAATAATATTCAAAAAAATCGAACGCTCAATATCTAGTTATTTTAGGTTAAAAGCATTTGTCAGTCTAGTGACAGGAGGACTTAGTTATTTAGTTTTGAGATTTATCGGAGTAGATTCGCCAGAATTTTGGGCCTTCCTGATTTTTATCTTAAACTTTATTCCTACGATTGGTTCTCTGATTGGAACAGTATTTCCTGCTGTTTTCTGCCTACTTCAGTTTGGAGAATTTTGGCCTTGCATTTTAGTGCTGTTGACCGTTGGAGCCGTTCAATTAATTGTAGGCAATATTTTAGAACCTCGACTAATGGGAAGTTCGATGAATATCAGCCCTTTGGTAACAATATTATCACTTTCACTCTGGGGAGCTTTGTGGGGAGTTATCGGAATGATTTTGAGTGTTCCTATTACCGTCGTCCTGATCATCATTTTTTCTCAATTTGAAAGTACACGAACCTATGCCATTTTACTTTCTGAAAAAGGGCAACTTAGTAATTAAAATAAAATGAAAATGAAAATTACATACATGACAATTGCCATCTTACTACTCTTTTGTGCAAATCTTATAACAGCGCAAACAATCAATACAGAACAATCGAAAGTACTTTTTGAGATCAGTAATATGAAATTCAATACGGTAACAGGAAGTTTCAGCGGTATGAAAGGTGATATCAATTTTATACCATCCGATTTAGAACAGTCAAACTTTAATGTTTGTATTGATGCTGCCACAGTCGATACAGGCAGTAAAAAACGAGATCAGCATCTGCAAAAAGAAGACTTTTTTGATGTCGAAAAATATCCCACAATCTGTTTTATTTCTTCCAATGTTCAACAAGTTGGTAGTACTTATGTCGTAAAAGGTCAACTTACTATGCACGGTATTAGCAAAGAAATGGAAATTCCCTTTACCTTTAAAGACAATACCTTCGAAGGCGAAATTGAAGTCAATCGCATTGACTATAAAGTAGGTGGCAATGGTACTTTTATGGTAGGCGACAAAACAAAAATTATCATTAAATGTGTCATCAATTAAAATGCTTACTCGTCTCTTTTAATGACTTAAAAAGTTAGTTAAAAAGCAACAAAATATAAGTAGCATAACAAAGGGTGTATCTTCAAGATGAATGTCATCAACTTAAGAGATTCTTTGCGTAAGCATTCATCTTAAGTTAAAATTTCGGAGCAATGATTTTGGCATTTGCCTTCGGCGAGTTACTTTTTAGTTCACACCTGATTATCTTTGGTGTTCATGAATCTTCGATTTCATCGCAAAAAAGTAACCAAAATGCTAGGACAAATAAACTCCTTCCAGTCAAACAGTATTTGTCCAAACCCACCCTCCACTTGGTTCGCTGTACTTTTAATGCAATTTGTAGAAATAGGTCTTCGACCTATTTTACTAAGCAGTTCACTTTTTTCTTAGAGTTGATAATCGTTAATTGTTATGCACCGTATTATAGCTACATTACAATAAGTTGATGACATTCATCTTCAAGATACGCCCTTTGTCTCTACACATTTTACTCATAAAAACAACTTTTCTTTTAATATTAATACCCTATATTTCGGTACACTATTTGACCAACATAGTATAAAGAAAACTAAAACCTACGAGAGATATTCGTAATAAATGACAAGTAAATCTTATATTTTATTCAATATCTCATTTACCCCTTTCATCATTCATTTGAGGGTATTCACTCGTTAGCCATTGATATTTCTTCCTACTACAAGTAATTTTGAAGTATTAGACTTTATTCTAAAAGAGTTTTATGAGCAAAAAAAGTGTCTTTATGTGCCATACAAAGTTCTTTAGAAAAAGGCTGTTCATTCAATGATTTACAAATTTTAAACAAGAGTTGTTATGAAAACAAAATCTACATTTATTATCAGTTTATTGATTAGTGGATTATTATCTTTTTGCTTTTTAGCGCAAGCCCAAAACGATGCGTTCTATTATTACCAAGGCGAAAAAGTGTACTTGGAATATAATAAACAATCTATTTATCTATCCTTTGAAGGAGAAATACCAACAACGGAATTACTAGAACAAGCACTAGGAAATAACTTGACCGTAACGTCTATTCAAGAAGACAATTCGTATAAAACTATAAATGCTAGCGATGAACGTGCTCGACAATTGCCGCATTCTAACACTCAAGTAATCCTTCATCAAAGCCTTACAAACGAAGAATATTTAACCTATATCCAAGAATTAGAATCATTCTCATTTGTAAACGCAGCAGCCCCAAGCTTTCAAAATGGGAATGGAAAAAAGATTGGAATGTCTAATTATTTCCTTGTCAAATTAAAACAAGCAGAAGATATTGACATCCTTCAAGAACTGGCAACAGAACATAATATTAGTATCGTCGGTAATAACCAATTTATGCCTTTATGGTATACGCTTGCTTGTAATAAAACAACAAATAAAAATGCTTTAGAAGCAGCTAATCTTTTTTATGAAACCGATCTATTTGCCTACGCAGAGCCTGATCTAATTTCTGATTTTGCTGCCAACTGCGTTGAAGAACCTCTTTACTCTAGTCAATGGGGATTAGAAAATACTAGTCAAGGAAATGGCTGGACGGCTGGTATTGACATCAAGGCATGTGAGGCATGGGAGACCACGAAAGGTAATGCTAACATTGTTGTTGCATTAATGGATTATGGTGTTGAAATGAATCATCCAGACTTAGCTGAAAGTATGTTCAACCTAAGTTATGATACTTATACAGGCGGAACATCTGTGATCAGAGGTAGTCATGCAACTTCCTGTGCAGGAATCATTAGTGCTCAACATAATGGAGAAGGAATCGCAGGTATTGCTCCTGATGCACAACTCATGTCGATCAGTAATTATGGTAGTAATAATGCAAATGGTTCACAGCAACGAGCAGATGGTATCAACTGGGCTTGGCAAAATGGAGCTTCTATCATTAGTAATTCTTGGTCTACTTATGCTCAACAACAAATATTAATTGATGCCATTGATAATGCACTTGAAAATGGTAGAGATGGACTAGGAACTGTTGTAGTCTTTTCGTCAGGTAATGATGGCGGCGGTGGCGTTAGCTATCCTGCTTATAGCAATCCAGATATCTTGGTAGTTGGTTCAAGCGAACCTTGTGGTTATAGAGTTCAGTACCCAGGAGAATGTGTTTATGTATGTTGGGATTCTAACTTTGGTCCTGCTCTAGATTTAGTTGCACCAGGTGTACGAGTACCGACAACGGATCGATCTGGTTCATCAGGCTATGGAAGTGGCGACTATATTAATAATTTTGAAGGCACTTCTATTGCAACACCTCATGTTGCAGGTATAGCAGCCTTAGTCTTATCAGTCAATCCTTGTCTTACTCAACAACAAGTAGGTAACATTATAGAATCTACTGCTCAAAAAATTGGAGGTTACTCCTATCTAATATATCAAGATCGACCAAACGGTACTTGGAATAATCAAATGGGACATGGATTTCCGAATGCGAATGCCGCAGTAGATTTAGCACAAGAATTTTTCTTTTCGGATGCTGAGTGTACAGAAAATGCACTTTGCCCAAAACCAGAAGAAGTTATTGCAACTCCTATTAGTGGAAACGTGGCTAGTATCGAATGGCAAGCCTCAGAAGCTAGTGAGTTTTTTATTATCCAGTATAGAGAACAAGGTACTACTAATTGGATAAGTATTATCACACAGAACCCTATCGGATATATGAATGGGCTGACGCCTAATACGACTTATGAATTTCAAATCAGAGCTATCTGTAATTATGGTTACCAATCTGATTGGACAGCTATTGAAACCGTTACAACATTAGATAGCGTTTGTGATAACCCAGCTTTTGTTAATTTAAATTCTATTGGTTTTACTTCTGCTAATATTTTTTGGACAGTAGACCAACCTGCATTAGGCTATGAATTTAGTCACTCCGATCCTACGACTGGTGATTGGGCGTATTTTACAGACTTAACAGAAGAAAGCATCGACTTGGAAAATCTCATCAACAATACGCCATACTTTGCAAGAGTACGTGTCCTTTGTGAAGGTGGCTGGACAAGTTGGACAGAGCCATTTTTGTTCACTACCCTATTTCAAGATACAGGCTGCGAGAATATTCTTGATTATACGGTTAATGTAATTAGTGGTAATATCATTCGTTTCAATTGGGAACCTCTACCTGATGTTTATGGATATGAATTGAGATATAGAGAAGAGGGAGAAATTATTTGGCAATCAAAAACCACGACTGAGTATTTTATTGCTATGACCAACCTGACGCCAAATACGACATACGAATATCAAATCCGAACGATCTGCTCAGAAAATAGTTTTTCTGAATGGTCAGACATCCAGTCTTCTACTACCACTAGTGAAGAATGTGATCGACCCAATCCACTTTCTGTTTATTTTATAGATGATACCGAAGCGACTATTTTTTGGCAATCAACTAGTACTACAGGTAAGTATAAATTTAGTTACGCATACGCTGGTTCAGATGACTATACAATTATTGAAAACATTTATGCTACAGAATTTCACCTTACTGGATTAATTCCAAGTGTGTCTTATGATGTTAGAGCAAAAGCTCAATGTACAAATGGTTGGACGAACTGGACTGAACCAATTACATTTACTACACTAGGCGAATCTTTCAATTGTGTAAAACCTGATGTAGTAGATTTCAATATTATAAGTGGTAATGTTATCCGTACCGTTTGGAATCCATCCGTTGGCGGTATAGGTTTCAACCTTCGCTATAGAGAATGGGGTACGAGCAATTGGATTGAACAAGGTCCACTACCTGTCACCTATTCGTCTTTAAATAACTTGGAAATATCGACTGAATATGAAGTACAAATCAATAGTATTTGTTTTGACGGTAGCCTTTCTGATTGGTCAGATAGTTTCAGAGTAACGACTACAGATGAAGCTTGCGACAGACCTCTTGATATTAGTATAGATGAGGTTGGAGCCTATGGGGCAATTGTCAATTTTGCATTAGAAGCTAATGCTTCGAAATATAAAGTAAGTTATGCATTAGCAGGAACAATGGATACAGATGATTACACCACTTTCAATAATGTATTTACTTCTCCTTACACTATACAAGGTCTTGAGCCCAATACCACTTACGACATTCGTGTAAAATCTAAGTGTACTTTAGGTTGGACGAATTGGTCGGAGCCTGTTACGATTACAACACCACCTGAAAGCTGTTTCTTTACAGAAGGATTTATTATGATTGTATTAAGTAGTGATCAAGTATTGATAAACATAGTTAGCCCTGAAACTACGAATTTTGAAATCAATTATAAAGAATTGGATAGTTCTGATTGGGTAAGCTTTCCAGCAACTGGAGGTGAAAATTTCTTAGAGAATCTTACAGCTACTACAACTTACCAATACCGTTTAAGAAAAATATGTAGTGAGCTCGAAATTTCTGATTGGAATAATACTGCGCAGTTTACGACGAGCGATGCGACTTGTGAAAACCCTTCTGATTTGACCGTATCTGATATTACACTCACTACTGCTGAAGTGAGTTGGACATTACCATTAGATATGAGATGGTACCAGTTATCTCACAGCGTATCAGGTACAAACGATTGGATAATAACTCAAGACATAACAGATCCTAATTACGTAATCGGAAATTTAGATCCAAATACAAATTATGATCTTAGAATACGAACTAGATGCGAGACTGATTTTTTGAATTGGAGTAGTCCTATTACTTTTAACACCCTACCCGAAACTTGTCCTTTTGAAGCAACAAATGTAAACTCAATTGTTGATGGTGTCAATGTACAAATAAATTGGGATGACGAATCTAATGCTCAAAGTTATCAGGTTCGATACAAAGAAATTGGAACAAATAATTGGACTACTGTTAATTCAGCAAATAATAATGTCATCATTTATAGTTTAAACAACAATAGAGAATATATTTATAAAATAAGAGCTTTTTGTGCTGAGGATGATCATTCTCTTTGGAGCGAAACGTATACCTTCACGGTTAGTACCCCTTGCATCATTCCTCAAACTATTGAACTATTCAATCTTTCTGAGAATACTGCCAACATAAGTTGGACACATATACCTAGTTCACAAGCTTATGATTTCAGTTATAAATTGGAAGGTGCTAACGACTGGAACATTATATCAAATCTAATATCGAATAATTATACAATTAACGATTTTGAATTCTATACAAACTATGAAGTTCGGGTAAGGACTGTATGTTTGTTCGGTCTTACAGATTGGAGCGAAACATTTACGCTCTCTGTTAATCCTGAATGTATATTTTCGAATCAAAATGTTAGTTCTATGGTAGATGGTAATTCGGTACATATTAATTGGGATGTCCATGAAAGTAATGCTTATTATCAAGTCAGATATCGACTAACTAATACTGATTGGGTTGTTTTACAAGTAGACGATAATTTTGCAATAATTGATAATTTAGATTTTAACCGTTTTTACCATTACGAGATTAAAGCAATATGCGCTGAAAACCATACTTCTGAATGGAGTGAAACCTACAATTTCTTAACGGAGATAGAAGAAAAAACTTCAACAAATAGCCTTCCTGCAAATTCCATCAATGTCTTTCCAAATCCTTCGAGTGGTTTATTATACTTAGAAGGTTTAGAAACCACAACTGTTGATATCCAAATCATCAATACAGTTGGTACTACGCTTTTGAAGTTTAATAATCATCCTAGCAAACAAGCTATTCATGTGGAAGGTTTAGCGAAAGGGACGTATTTGATTTCTATCAAACAAGGAGAAAAAACGATTGTAAAACGATTTATAAAGACGGAAAGCAAATAAATATAAGCAGATGATTTTGTAAATCATGTTTTAA
>JAHDIP010000176.1 GCA_020630735.1 Saprospiraceae bacterium
ATCTTTTCAATAAGCACAATAACTCTTCACCTCTCTAATTATATCAGGAAAGAATGCATTAAACTCCTCATTATACAATTCAAAATCCTGTTCTAAATCATAGACTGCCTCACCAAATTTTGAGGCAAAAGAACTACGCTCTTCCATTTTTTCAAAAACAAAATTCAGTCCCTCTTTACTTTTATAACCTAGCAACCAATTATGTTGAATCATAGCTGGAAGGCGCTTTTGCAATTTCTCAGGCATATCGTACATGCGTTTTGTCAATACGTCATATACTTCCTTAGCAAAAACTTCCAAGGTTTTATCGGAATAACGCTCCCAATTATGAGCCAATAAGTGGTCATAAAAAATATCAATTACTACAGGTGCATATTTATGATGATTGGGATGTAAGCGTTTGGTTCCTTGTCGCACAATGGGATGGTTATCGGTATAGCTATCGATCAAACGATGTAAGCCTATTCCTTGCTGAACGGCTTCAGAGTAGTTTTTAACCTCTTTATTTCTAATAAAGTCAGCTATAATATTCCCAACGATTAAGTCTTCATTTTCGCAGGATAAAAATAAGTGGGCTAAAAAATTCATTTATTAAATTTATACACCATAAATAATACTGTTTTCTTTCAGTTAAAAATCATATATTTGCGGCGCTTTTGATAGAATCTTATAATAGAAGTTGTTTAAAAAGTATCTTAATATCTACAGGCAAATCATTGGCAGCCAGGTCCTTCAGCTTTTTTTCGTCCCGTAGCTATGGCTACGAAACTCAAAAAGAGCTTTGTCCTGACATCCAAGCTTTTACCTTCAATTATCAACATACTTTTTAAACAACTTCATAGATTTTTTCGTAAAGCAAAGATATTAAAATTAAGAAACTATAACTTATGGCACTGAAATGTGGAATTGTTGGTTTACCAAACGTTGGAAAGTCAACTTTATTTAATGCGTTGACTTCTGCTAAAGCCTTAGCAGCGAATTACCCTTTTGCAACAAAAGATCCTAATGTAGGTATGATCACTGTACCTGACGAGCGTATCGATAAACTATCATCTATTGTAAATCCTCAAAAGGTTCAACCAACTACAATCGAGATTGTAGATATTGCTGGTTTGATCAAAGGAGCAAGTAAGGGTGAAGGTTTGGGTAATCAATTTTTGGCAAATATTCGTGAAGTTGATGCCATCGTGCATGTTGTTCGTTGTTTTGAAGATGGAAATGTTGTCCATGTAGATGGTAGCGTTGATCCTGTTCGAGATAAAGAAACAATCGACATGGAATTGCTACTTAAAGATATAGAAACTGTTGAAAAGCGCCTTGAAAAATTGAAGAAACAGGCAAAGAGTGGTAAAAAAGAGGATCAAAAATTTGCTGAAATAGGTTTACAAATAAAAGAACATCTCGATACAGGAAAAACGGCTCGTACCTTAGACTTAGAAGGAGACGCTAAAGATTTATTGGACGATATGTATTTATTGACGAATAAACCTATCCTTTATGTTTGCAATGTAAACGAGGCTTCTGTAATAGATGGTAACGAACATACCAAGAAATTTAAAGAATTTGTAGCGGACGAAAACGCTGAGGTAATTTTAATTTGTGCTGGTATCGAAGCTGATATTGCAGAACTAGAAACAAAAGAAGAACGAATGATGTTCTTAGAAGATATGGGTTTGAAAGAACCAGGTGTTAATCGTTTGATTACCTCTTGTTATAGCTTGTTAAACTTAATCACCTATTTTACTGCTGGCGAAAAAGAAGTACGTGCTTGGACAATTCCTGTTGGAACGCTTGCTCCTCAGGCTGCTGGTGTTATTCATACTGATTTCGAAAAAGGGTTTATCCGTGCAGAAGTGATCAAGTATAATGACTATGTTACTTTAGGTTCAGAAGCTGCTGTAAAAGAAGCTGGAAAAATGGGCGTTGAAGGAAAAGAATACGAAGTGATTGACGGCGATATTATGCACTTCCGTTTCAATGTATAATCTTGTCCAACTCTCAATATTATATCATTTACAAACCCTTTGGTGTACTCAGTCAGTTCACCAAAGAGGTACCCACACACAAAACTTTAGGCGATTACTTCCAATTGCCTAAAGACGTCTATCCTGTCGGGCGACTAGATAAAGACAGCGAAGGATTATTGATACTTACGAACGATAGCTCTCTCAATCATGCTTTACTTCATCCCAACTTCAAACACGAACGTACATATTGGGTACAGGTAGAAGGTATTCCCACAGAAGAAGCAATACAACAATTACAAAAAGGTGTAACCATTCGCATCAATAAAAAAGAGCACAAAACGTTGCCTGCTAAAGTTCAGCTACTAGAGCAATTGCCTAACCTTCCTGAGCGAGTCCCGCCGATCAGAGAACGCAAAAATATTCCTACCAGTTGGTTATCTATCAGCCTAGTTGAAGGTAAAAATCGTCAGGTGCGGCGAATGTGTGCAGGGGTAGGTTTTCCCGTTTTACGTTTAGTACGAGCAAGTATTGTAGGTCTAAAAATTGACAATATGCAATCAGGAGACATTCAAGAATTGAAGAAAGAGGACTTGAAAAAATTGTTGAATCTTCGGTAAAAAATCTACTTTGTTATTTGCTTTAGGTTTATAAAGGTTTTGAAAGGAATATCTACAACACTTGAGTTCGCTAACCAACTTGGAATACTTCCACCAGGAGAAGCATGCACTTGCTGAATTATTTTAGTCTTATCATTGTCCTGAGGGATTAATTCCCAAAAGCCTTTAAGATATGGAACACGCACTACCCCACTTTTCTCAGGAATATAATCTGGTAATCCTTCTATTATTACTTTTACAGAACCATTAGATTGCTTCTCAAATTTCATCTTCGAAATACTGTCTCTATCCTTTACTGGCCAAGGAGCAGGATTGTAATAGTAGCCTATAAATTCATTATCGTTTAATTGTTTCAACAATTTACTTGATGAACAACCTTCCATCCAACTACTTGACAAAGAAGGTTGCTTTAGTAATGTTGTAATATCATCAACAGATGCATTCACAATTGTTTCAGCCCTATATTCTTTTAGGTCTGAACCATCTACAATACGTGTATAAACCTTGATTCCTGCATCGTCTTTTTCCAACGACCAATCATCAAACGTAAAAGATATTAAACTAAAAACAATAAGAAAGGATAGCATTATTTTGGCAGAATACTGAATTGGATACATGTTTGGGTATAATTTGTTTTTTCAATTATGAGAACGCAAATTTACAACTTTTGTTGCTTCAATGCAATATCTTCTGAGAAGATTGATTTCCTACAATAAACGAATAATAAGTCATTAGCTACGAATTCTTATCAGCCCAAAACGAATAGTAATAAGCTCAGTTATAGAACTATATTATTTGCAACTTTGAACTATAAAGAAACCAAAATGATTTTCGGATTGCCAAACGATAAAAACTACTAAAAATCAAACATTAGCTACCCATGATGATCCGAAAACCGAATATCCGTAAGTATATCAATCCAACTTAAATTTATTATGAAAAATTATTATTCCGTTGCCTTCATTTTTTTATTTATTGTTCAGACGAATACAAATGGACAATCTTTATATCCAAATGACTTAATCGTAAATGCAATAAACCTGAATTTTAGAACAGCAGCAAATACTTCTTCAAAGGTTATTGACCAATTAGAAAATGGAGAACAACTAAAGCTAATAAAGATAATCCCCACTGATAAAGAGTTAACTATTGTAGACCAATACTACAAAGAGGACAATTGGATGTATGTAGAACGTTTGGATACTGGTGAAAAAGGGTATGTTTTTGGGCAATATATTACTTCTGCTTATGCTGCATATACCAATTATGGACAAGAAAGTAAAATAAGACCAGGCCATTGGTATGCAATATCTGAAGTTGAAGAAGCAGTAACAGTAAGAAAAACCAATCCTAAAATCGTAAAAAACACTGACGATTTTTCCATGATAGTGGATGCTAATCTAAAAAATGAAAGCTATTTATTGTGCTTGAAAGACACCATTTGTACTGGCAACATTCAAGGCAATTTATTTTCCTATAGTCGAGGAAGTATTCGAATAGGTGAATCGAAGAAAGTTTTTAAATCTAAAGAAGCTACTTTTCACATCGCCATTTCGGGTAATTACGAATTAGATGGATATCATTTAAAAAGAAAGAATGAGAAAATTTTTCTTATCAAACAAGACAACCAAAAACAAAATAATGTTACACTTGATTTATCAAAATATTTTTTAAAATTTGGTGAGCATGGTTATAACATTCGGTTTTGTGGAGATCTTAATTCAGATGGTATTCCCGAACTAATTATTACAGAAGCAGATAATAATAGTGCTCTCACCTATTTTTTTATGAGCAATTCTCAAGGCGAATTAGAATTAAAATCATTGAATTGGTCATACAGTACTTGCTAACTTTTTGATTCATTTTTGAAGAAAAGAGTAAAGTCGAGCTTAGATTTATTTCTCTTTTTTCTTTCGCTTTTTCTTCTTTTTCTTTTTGTTTTTTTGGGGCAACCCGTCGCTTAATAAACGAAAGGAATCCAAAAACTTATCCATACTGGGATTCAAGCTTTTGTACTTATAAGTGATTGCTTGAACAGAATAATAACGATGACCTACAACAAAAGCTTTTGTTTTTATTGTTGCTTTATCACCATTATAATTGACCCTCCAATGCTTCCCAGGAAAATTATCCATCGTCACATCTGTCTCGTATACCAATTCGCCATCCACACTTTTTACAGAGCTTTCCAATGTTGTTTCAAAAAACGAACTAATTAATTCGGTTGAATCTGAGTGAATCGTATATTCAGGATAGTCACAATAACTGACCATATAAACCAAGTTATCAGCTTCCTCATCTTTTGATTGATAAACAAAAGAATGGTAAGTTAATGTTCCAATTTCTGTCTTAATATCTGTCGAACGTTTTTCAAAGTCTCCAGGAACTAACACACTAAAGCGTCCATCATAATCTTTAAAGGTTTTCCATTCGTTCATTGGTATCCAACTCATCAACACAAAACTGGCTAGTAGTAGAAATAGTTTATTCATTTTTTCTTTCTGATTCTTTAATTTTTCACAAAAGTACGCATACTCTTTTACTAACGAGACTTAAAGGCAAAATATTAGGGGCAAAACCCATTTTTCTTTAAAATATTTTTGGGTCTACCTTTCAGGTCGCTACGTTTCATAGCTCGCTATTCGCTCGGCCCATAGGTCTGGCTCCTTCGTCGCCACTATTGCACATCGCTAGCCCATTTTAATTTTATTCAAGGATTTTTTATCTTTAGACCAATGGAATCTTCGAATAGCCTTATACAATTTTTACAAAAACCATTTCCAGAAGAAGAAAGTAAAGCGAGTTACTTCAAAACGCTTGCTGTTGTTAGTTTATTTGTCACACTTTTTCTTTATATCTTCGAACCCTTTGGTTTTTCCAATATTGAGTCAAACAAATTTTTTATTTGTTTAGGCTTTGGAGGAATAACATTTGTTTCATCCGTACTATACGATTTCCTAGTAAATGGACTCCTCAAACTAAAAGAGGAAAAAAGAACATTTACCTTCGCAAAATGGCTGGTCAGTATAATTGGATTAATGATGACAATTAGCCTTGCTAATTTCATATTCGCACGATTAGTATTATTTGGTAATATCCGTTGGGAGTTTTTTCCATCTATGATTTATGGAACGTTTGCAGTAGGTGTATTCCCTGTAATTGTCATAGGAGCTATATCACTTATTCGGCAAGAAAAAAAATATCAAAATATTGCCGCTGAGATTAATAGCATTCAGATAGAGAAGCCGATAAAAACTGAATCTATAGAACAAGCTATTTTTGAGATACCAACTCGTCAAATCAGATATATAGAAGCCTTACAAAATTATGTTAAAGTCGGTTTCATCAATGAGGCAGGCAAACTTATCGAACAAACCGAAAGAGCTACCCTAAAAAGCATTTTAGATGAATTAAATGGAAGCTCAATTGTAAAATGTCATCGTTCATTTCTAGTCAACAAAACAGCTATATTAACCACTTCGGGTAATGCCCAAGGTCTGCAACTAAGGCTTTCCGATTGTGATAAAATAATTCCTGTATCTAGAAGTTTTGTCCCTATTTTTAGAGATAAACGCCCCTAATCCCTGCTTGCCATTCGTCCCAAACCCTTGTCAATCATCACTTCTAGCTTGCCACTCGTCCCCTAATGCACTAGTCGTCACAAAGCATTTGTTTCTATGGCACAATCCCAATATGTTTGGATTATCAGTTCATAAAAAACATATTATCATGATTGAGTTAGTTCATAAAATATTACTAGGTATTCATATTCCATTTGGTTTTTTAAGCCTTGTACTTTTCTGGATTCCAGTGGGTGTAAAGAAAGGTAGCCCGCTCCATAAAAAAGTAGGTTGGTATTACTACATTGCGATGTGGATCGTTTTAGTGACATCATTTATGATGAGTATCTGCAATATCTTTCTTGCAAAGTATATGACTGCACTTTATCTAGGATTTCTAGCTATTATTACTGCCTATCCACTTTGGTATTCCTATGAAATTCTTCAGCAGAAAAAAGAATGGTCGGATCAATATTTCAAAATACGAAAGATCTTTGTTACCACCCTTTTTTCCACAGGAGTAGGAATGCTTTTACTAGGCGGCATAAAATATCATTTCTTGGGAATGGGCACGATGATGGGCTTTTTCGGTCTGCTTGCTATCCCTGCTGGTAGAGATATTTTTATGACCAAAGAAAAGGCAATGAATAGCGAATCTAAACTCAAAATGCACATACAAGGGACCATCATATCTGGTATTGCAGCTTATACTGCCTTCTTCGCCTTTGGTGGTAGCAGAATACTGATTAATGTTTTACATATGGATCATCAATGGATGATAGTTCCTTGGATAGCACCAACAATAGTAGGTCTTTTTTACACTAGATATATGAAAAATAAGTATAAGGCAAATTAAAGTTGCTTAAATCTACAGAAACCGAAAATAGAGAGACCTTTTAATTAAAACTATGCTTAAGTATAGAACCTATAAACTTCATTGATCAAATTTATGATCAATGAAGTTTATTTTTTTATAATAAAAATCAGCCTTAATTTGCATAAGAAAATAAAAGGGCTTAACTTAGTTTTGATTTTAAACTAAGTACCTATGAATACCTTATCGCAAAACCAACTTTATCGACATAATTTAAGCCTACTTACTGATTTATATCAACTAACAATGGCCTATGGATACTGGAAAAACGGATTACAAAACCGAAAAGCAGTTTTTCATCTTTACTACCGTAAAAACCCTTTTAAAGGAGATTTCGCTATTGCTTGTGGATTAGAAAATGTCATTGCGTATCTGCAACAATTTAAATTTAAAAAGGAAGAAATTAATTATTTAAAAACTTTAAAAGGGAGTGATGGTAAAGTACTTTTCGAAAAAGATTTTCTAACCTATCTAGCACAACTAACGTTTGACTGTGATATAGATGCTATACCTGAAGGTACAATTATTTTTCCTAATCAACCTTTAATACGTGTAAAAGGATCATTAATTCAAGCTCAACTAATTGAGACTGCTTTACTCAATATGATCAACTTCCCTACTCTAATTGCGACAAAAGCAGCCAGAATTGTTGCCGCTGCTAAAGGCGATACTGTTTTAGAATTTGGGCTAAGAAGAGCGCAAGGAATTGATGGTGGTATTTCAGCCAGTCGTGCTGCTTATATTGGTGGCTGTCATGCAACAAGTAATGTTTTGGCAGGAAAACTTTTTGACATTCCCATAAAAGGTACACATGCACATAGTTGGGTAATGGGTTTTCGAAGTGAAAAAGAGGCCTTCGAAAAATACGCACATGCAATGCCCAATAATTGTACTTTACTTGTCGATACCTATAATACAATTGAAGGGGTTAAAAAAGCAATCGAAGTAGGTAAAAATCTTCGCAAAAAAGGATATGATCTCGGCGGTATTCGATTGGATAGTGGCGACTTAGCTGCCCTTAGTATCGCTTCAAGAAAACTACTAAACAAGGCTGGGTTCAAAAAGACTAAAATCGTAGCTTCTAATGATCTTGACGAGTATGAAATCAACCGACTTAAAAAGCAAAAAGCGAAAATTGATGTTTGGGGAGTTGGAACTCGCTTAGCTACTGCATACGATCAAGCTGCATTAGGTGGTGTTTACAAACTGGCTGCCTTTAAAGACAAAAAGAAAGAATGGCAGTATACAGTAAAACTTTCCGAACAAACCATCAAAATTTCGAATCCTGGTATTTTACAAGTTCGTCGTTTTTATCATCATAGCATTCCCATCGGCGATATCATTTATGATGGTAATAACCCGATTGATAAAAAACGTATTACGATGTTTGTTTTGAACGAAAAGAAGAAATTCTTTAGTATGAAAGAAAGTGAAGATTTACTCGTTCCTATTTTAAGAAAAGGTAAACTAGTCTATCAACTTCCAAACTTACATGAAATAAGACAAAAGACATTGGAACAAATAAAATTATTTAAAAAGGTAGAATTGGCAAACTACCCTACTGGTTTAGAATTTCAATTGGCAAAGTTGAAAAGTAAATTGATCAAAAAACTACGACCTAATCATTAGCACTAAAAAATTATGGCATATACTTACGAATATCCTCGTCCATCACTCACCGTCGATTGTATAATCTTCGGGCTAGATCATGGAAATAAACTTAAAGTTTTATTAATCCAAAGAGGATATGATCCTTATAAGGATTGTTGGGCTTTCCCTGGTGGTTTTGTTGATATGGGCGAAGAACTAGACAAAGCTGCCCAAAGAGAATTGGAAGAAGAAACTGGCGTCAAAGACATTTTTATGGAACAATTGTATACCTTTGGATCGGTAGATCGAGATCCTAGAGGTCGAGTCATAAGTGTCGCTTATTATGCACTAGTCAATCTTGAAAAGCACAAAGTAAAAGCTGCTTCTGATGCTAAAAATGCAGGTTGGTTTGAAGTCGATCAATTACCAAAACTAGCTTTTGATCATCATAAAATTTTTGATGTTGCCATTACTCGCTTACGAAATAAAGTTCGATATCAGGCTGTTGGTTTTGAATTGTTACCTGAAAAATTTACCCTTTCGCAGCTACAACAGTTGTATGAAACGATTCTTGGTGTCAAATTGAATAAACGAAATTTTAGAAGTCGGATTGCCAAAATGGGTATATTAAAACAGTTGGAATTACAAACAGGTGTTGCTCATCGACCTGCGTATCTCTATCAGTTTGATAAAGAGAAGTACAACAAATTTATTAAGGAAAAAACAGAAGGTTTGATCAAACGAGCAATAGACTTTGAAATATAAAAGCTAAAACTATGAATAAAAACATACTCCCCTTTTTATTTTTTTTACTCTTGATTATCAGTGGCTGTCAATTAGATTCGGCAGAACAAACAACAAAAGAACTTCCACCTATTGAAGAAGATTACAAAGAAGCTGATAACAAATGGGGCTTCATCGACACTAATGGTCGGATCGTTATAAAAGCAAAATATGATGATGCTAGAAATTTTTCCGAAGGTCTTGCTGTGGTCTTAAAAAAAGGAAAATGGGGCTTCATCAATAGAGAAGGAAAAGAAGTGATTTCTCCAAAATATAAACAAGCATGGTCTTTTGCCGAAGGCTTAGCAAGAATAGAAACCTTCGAAAACAAAATGGGATTCATTGATAAAAATGGAACGATAATAATAGAGCCAACATACGACGAAGTACAGGATTTTAACGAAGGCTTGGCAAGAGTAATAAAGGGTGATGATTTCGGTTTTATCAATACAAAGGGAGAAGAAATTATTCCTATTAAATATCAGAATGCAGGTAAATTTGAGAATGGTTTTGCGAAGGTTCAACTCAAGGCTAAATTTGGTATTATTGATCAAACGGGAAAAGAAATTATTCCTACCAAATATAAAAAAACATACCCCATTTCGGATGGTTTATTTCGGATACAAAATAATAAATTGTATGGCTTTGTCGATCAAACAGGAAAAGAAATTATTCCGCCAATATTTAAGAAAGCCAAAGACTTTAATGAAGGTTTTGCTGTTGCTAAAAAAGAAGCCCTTTATGCATTAATCGACAAAAGTGGCAACTTCGTTTTTGAACCCCAATATAATCAAATGTGGTTTGCCAATGAATCATTATGGGCAGTAGAAAAAAATGGAAAATTTGGTTATATAGATAACACAGGAAACGAAGTGATTCAAGTGGAATATCAAAATGTCTATAGTTTTTCGGATGGAATGGCTGGTTTTCAGTATCTCGATTATTGGGGCTATATGAATACCAATGGAGAACCTGTCATCCAACCTCAATTTGGTTTACTCTGGCCATTTAAAGATGGTGTTGCTCGTGTTTTTATGCGAGAAGGAATTGGTGTTATTACCAAAAAAGGAGAACTTGCTACACCTCCAAAATTCAAAGACATAAGAGATTATTCCGAAGGTTTAGCAAGAGTTCAAACTTATTAAATTTAAACAATGAAAGCGTTAATACTTGTAGATTTGCAAATAGATTTTTGCCCAGGTGGAGCACTAGAAGTAAAAGAAGGAGATCAGACCATACCAATTGCCAATGCCTTAATGGATCAATTTGATGTAGTTGTAGCTACACAAGATTGGCATCCTGCCAACCATGGTTCATTTGCTGCCAACCACCCTTGGAGAAAACCAGGTCAAATAATTGACTTGAATGGCTTACAACAGATTTTATGGCCTATCCATTGTGTACAAGAAAGTTTTGGTGCAGAGTTTCATCCTGATCTTGATCTTTCAAAAATCAACAAAATTTTTCCTAAAGGAACCGACCCTGAAATAGATAGCTATAGTGGCTTTTTTGATAATGGTCACCGAAAGGCAACTGGTCTTGGCGACTTTCTAAAAAAGAAAAGCATTAGCGATGTATATGTCTTAGGTTTAGCTACCGATTATTGTGTTAAATTCACAGCAATAGATGCACTGGACTTAGGCTTCAAAACGACACTTATAGAAGATGCTTGTAGAGGTGTAAATTTGCAAGAAGGTGATGTCGAAAAAGCAATTGGCGATATGAAAGAGAAAGGTATTCAGATTATTCAATCAAGTGAACTCTTGTGAAAAAGTACTTTTAGCTCTAAAACAAAAAAGCTTCTCCGAATAAACGAAGAAGCTTTTCAAGGTATATTTTCGATTTCTTATATCACACCTTGAGCGATAGTAGCATCTGCTACTTTTACAAAGCCAGCAATATTTGCTCCCTTAACATAATCAACATATTTTTTGTTGACACGTCCATACTCCTCACATTGTGCATGAATACTTTGCATAATACCTAATAACTTTGCGTCTACTTCTTCTCTTGACCAAGACATTCTCAAACTATTTTGAGACATCTCTAAACCAGAAGTAGCCACACCACCAGCATTAGAAGCTTTACCAGGCGAATATAAAATTTTAGCTTTTTGGAATACTTCAATACCATCAATAGTAGTTGGCATATTAGCGCCCTCTCCTACTACTTGGCAACCATTTTTGACCAATAGAGCAGCCTCTTTTGCATTAATTTCATTTTGTGTTGCACTCGGGAAAGCAGCATCACATTTATATTTCCAAGGTTGACCTTTTTCTGTATAAGTAGCGCCTTTAAATTCTTTTGCATATTCTTTGATACGACCACGGCGAACATTTTTCAAGTCCATTACCCAAGCCAATTTCTCTCTATTGATTCCTTCTTTATCATAAATACAACCAGAAGAATCCGATAAAGTATGAACTGTACCACCTAAGTCTAAAATCTTCTCTACAGTATATTGTGCCACATTACCAGAACCAGAAACGATACATTTTTTACCTTCTAATGATTCACCTCTTGTCTTCAACATTTCATTAGCAAAATAAACACAGCCATAACCTGTTGCCTCTGGACGAATCAATGAACCTCCATAGTTTCTACCCTTCCCTGTCAAGACACCAGTATGCTCTAATCGCAATTTTTTGTATTGACCATACATGAAGCCGATCTCACGACCACCAACTCCTATATCACCAGCAGGAACATCTGTGTCAGGTCCGATATGATGTTGCAATTCAGTCATGAATGCTTGACAAAAACGCATCACTTCAGCATCCGATTTTCCTTTAGGATTGAAGTTTGAACCACCTTTGCCACCACCCATAGGAAGTGTTGTTAAACTGTTTTTGAAAATTTGTTCAAAACCTAAAAATTTTAGGATACTCAAGTTTACACTTGGATGAAAACGCAAGCCACCTTTGTAAGGTCCAATAGCATTATTGAATTGTATACGATATCCTTTATTAACTTGTACTTGACCATTATCATCTACCCAAGATACTTTAAAACCAAAATGGCGATCAGGCTCAGTTAGGCGTTCCATTAGATTATATCCTTGGTATTTAGGTGTTTTGTTGATGAAAGGAATAACTACTTCTGCAAATTCATGTACAGCTTGATGAAACTCTACTTCTCCTGGATTACGTTCCTTGATTAATTTTAAGAAGGAGTTTACTGCTAATTTTTTTGATTTCGTTTTGACACTCATCAGTGCTTGTTTTTATTAGTGATGAAAAGGACTGCAAATTTAATGTTTTTTTGTATCATTTCTTTACTTTTGACATAAATTTTGAGCCCCACAATTATTCTATAACCATATGACGATAAAAGGGCAGGAATAGTAACTGAATTGATCAATCAATCGCTGTTTTTTTCTTTTTTTGAGGCAAATTAAAGTTAATATTTATTCAACCTTTTCTTCTTTAAACAAGGTAAAAAACAAAGTATATCAATAAGGCTTTTTAACCATATATAAAGTTAAAAACGAACACCTAGTAGACCAACCCATAAATTCTGCTATACCCAAGTATTTGTAAATTTCAACA
>JAHDIP010000177.1 GCA_020630735.1 Saprospiraceae bacterium
GTTTCGAAAAAACTTTTGTTGAATGGAATTTCGTCAAAAGCGAGGTAAGAATATTTTAATACATCAAACGCACCATCCAAAGACTCAAGCGAATAATCGGTGGTTAAGTATAACTCTAGTCCCTCTGTGTCTGCTTCTATTTCTAACTCTTTCGAATAATTATTTTTGGCTAAAACAGCATCGTCAAATGTCGTTTGTCTGAAAAGCCCTTTGTTACCTTTTTGTTCTATTTCTTTTGCCTCTAGGTATAATTCTAGTGCATGCTTTTCTTTAACGTGTGAAATTTCGTGTGATAAGATAAAAGCAAGCTGCGCTTCATTCTCAAGTTGAGATAGTAAACCTACATTTACGAAGATGACTCCATTATTAGTAGCGAAGGCATTTACAGCAGCAGATCGAACAGCATAAAAACTTAATTTATCAAGCGTCTTTTTATCATTTTTCAAAATTTCTGCAGCTACTTGTCTGATATAAACAGACATTGGATCATTGAATAACACCTTTCCACTTTGGATTAAATCATCAATATAAAAATTACTTTCCAGATAAAACCGTGCTTGATTTTTCTGTGTTTTAAGTTTTTCCTTTTTCGAAATTTTTTTGATCTCGGATTCATATTTTTTAGAAGATGGCGTCGTATAATCTTTTGGAAGTTTTCCTACAGATTTGGCAGGTTCATAATCATTTACCTGTGCAAAAGTGCATAATACTGTAAACGTCATAATTAAAAGAGAACAAATAACTCTAATCATAATGTAAGGTGTTGTTATCAAAAGGAATAAGTCTATGTAAAGGATCAGACACCTAAAAACAAGTTCTTCAGTAATTGTTGGGCATCAGTTTTCTTAGCATTATTCTTTACACATTAAGAAAAAGTATAAACAATTTCCACGCCATAATCACAAACTTTATTTACAATTTTTATAAAATTTGTCCATTTCTAGATGGAAATCTATTAATGTTTTTTCCGATACAAAATCGGAGCTTTTTATATTTTCAGCGAAGGTGATAATCTGTCTTATTATTGTTTCCGATATTTCTGATTTTATCGTTAGGCGTTTCACAAAATCATCATCTATTTTTTTTGTAGGAATATTATATCTATCTCGAACATAGGCCAAGAATAATTTCATTTTCATCAACGAAAGTTTTCGGTGGTCATTTTGCACAAAATACAAACGTCCTATCGTAGAAATAAACTCCATAGAAGTATTGGTGTTTTTTTCCAATACAGGTATCGCTCGTTGCCTTCGTTTGGCTCTAAACATTAAATATACTAAACCTAAAGCTAATGAAGCATACCAAGCCCAAGCAAGAGATGGTTGAGATAAAACATACTTTAGCGGTCCTTCACTTGATAAGGTTCGACTGTTTGCTTGTCTATTTCGTCGTCGGCTAACATTTTCATCAATGTGGCTGCATTTATCCCAATAAATAGGACCTTCGGACAAATGTGAAAAGACTTTACTCGCATAGGTGTAGCCTACATTCTCTTTCATAAAAAAGTTGGTAAATACAAGCGGATTAGTATGAAGATAAAACGAGCCTTCGCCATAATCCATCTTTGCAAAATTGACTTGTTCTTCATTGATCATCCCCAATTCTACTAAGCTAAAGTCTTCTTGACAAAAGTACATCGTATCGATATAATGCCAGCGATTATTTCGAAAGTTAAAGCCTCTATCACTGTCTTTTGTATAAGTAAAATCATAGCCGATGCTATCTTTCAGATCGGAATGTAAAAGATTCATATGCGTAATAGAATCTCTCATCCATATAGAAGTATAATCATTCCAAGCATTATAATTACATTCTTCGTAGTAAACATAAAACATCAAATCATTTGGGATGGATTTGGATGCGATAAAGGCAGTATTTCCTTTTTTTACAAATTCTAACAAGGTATTAATCTCTGTAGTATCAAGGTATAATGCTTGACCAACAAATACATAATTAGCATTTAAATCTTCAACATCTGATAGTTTTTTCGTTACATTTTTAGTGACTTCTTCAAGTTTATAATCGGGGTAGTAAGTCTCTAATAATTTATGCATTACAATTGTTCCGTGCGGATCTTTGCTATCTGCCTTATAGTGTTCATCCCAATTTATCCTTTTGTTTTGTGCTACAAAAATAAAGAAAAGCAGAATGATCAAAGCTGCTATACCTAATACGATATATGGTCGTCTATCATTCATATCTTCAAGTTCGTGTCAAGTTTTTAGCAGATGATACCAATGCTTGAAATTTAGGTTTTATTGACATATAATCTCTTTCGTCAATCGTTTTATTTCCATACCAAATACGCTCGAAAATACTTGTCGTTTCTCTAAAATCATCGGATAAAGGTGATTTGCGCATTTCTCGCAAATAGTCTTTATTCGTTTTATCTCGTTTCCATTTGATCGCTTTGTTCAACGACAATTCTTTGATAATGGCTAGATAATATAAACGTATAGCCAAAGCATAATTTTGTTGTTCTACTGCTTGCCTAATAAAACGATCAAGATCAGACTCATAAATATTGTCTTCGATATTTTCAATATTAATAACTCCATCAGTACTTTTTATTTTTCTACTACGAGGACTAAAGATATTATCCATACCGAGCATATTCACTAGGATCATTACCGTGACAATGATTATTCCTAGGATAATTAAGAATTTGAAGAAAAACCTCCAAAAGGGTGTATTGAACGTAAAATCTGGAAAATTTAAATCTCGTCGAGGTCGATTCGTTTCTTGTTTCTTTTTTTTCTTAACAACGGTATAGTCTAAATCCTTTGTCGTTTCCTCCCATATATTTTTATCAAAATCTCTTTGCGTCACAGGTTGATCAAAATACTCTTTTCTTGGCTCAGAGCTTTGAGCGATGTTCACCAACAGAACCAACAAAATAGTAATATGTATTTTTACCAACTTCATTTATACTTTATGCTTCTCGTTCCAATCCTTGAATGCGACGACCTTGCCCGATTTTTTTAATTCGTTCTTTTAGGTCAGGAGCTTCTTTTATTTCTAGTAGTGTATAATAAATTAATCCTATTCCTATTGCCATCATAGAGTAAACTAGGCAAATAACAAGTACTCTTGAAAATGTTAGTAAAACAATAACTAACTGATCTAAGGTTTCTTGTTCTAAAGAGAGGTTCCAACTAATGACTTCTATATAAAACCAAAATAAGAAAGAGTCTACAAAAGAATAGAAAAATAAACCGATCATGAGTAAAGAGGAAAATAAACTAAACATACGCCCCAGGTTCGACTGTATTAAATAGACTGTCCGTCCTAATGCTCCAATAATATTTTTTTGTTCCCTGTACATAATATATGCCCAAAGCAAAAAACAAGGCATCAACAAAACTACAAAAATAGCAAATGAGGGCGCAAAATAAATAACGGTCATTAGTAAAATTATAATCACCGAACTTTGTAGGAAATTAGATAGGTGTTGTATTTTCGTTTTCTGCTTTATTTCCTCTTTTTTCTGCTTTGCTTCTTCTTTTACTAGTAGAGTATATAGTATAAAGGTAATTGCAGAATATAGGAGTACATTCATAAAAGGCAACACCATTATTTGGTCGTTTGTAAAAAACTGTTTCAACTGATTGATAATTAAACCAATACTTATCCCCACTGAATCAAAAACAAAAAGTTCGCTTGGTGAGCGAAAATTGCTTAGAAAAACTACTCCACAAAAAAGAATTGTGGTAATAAAGGAAAACAAGCCTATTTTCACCAAATACTTTTTGTAAAAAACAAAGGTATCAGAAAAAATCTCTCCCATCGCTTTTATGCGATTAAACTGAATATACTGTCGAGTATTTGGCGGAATTTTAGATTCACTTATCTTGTTTTTAAATCCTTTTTTTGCCAATTCTTTAGGATACCATACAAAATACCCTAATACAGAAAACAAACAAACCAATATAAAAAGTAAGCGTATAATATCTGGCGTCTCGGTATTCCGAGTAAGAAAACCTTCTATAAATCCAGCCATAATAATAATGGGAACAATCCCTACCATAATCTTTATTCCTCGTCGAGCAGAAACCTGAAAAGCTTGCAAGCGAGAATAGGTACCAGGAAATACTAAACCTTTACCCATTGTTAATCCTGCTGCTCCAGCTATTATGATAGCAGAAATCTCTAAGGTGCCATGCGTCCATATTGTTAAAAAGGATTCCCAAAAAACACCTTCTTCATAAAAGAAGTACTGAAAAGCTCCTACCATTACGCCATTCTTTACCATAATAGCAAGTGTACCTATGGCAAAAAAGACACCTAACACAAAGGTCAAAAAGGCAACAAAAAGATTATTGGCAGTAATACCTAAAGACATTCCAAACTCTCCTCTCTGTTTATATACTGCCATTGGATCACCCGATTCGATATTTTCGATCGTCATATCGACATAATCATCACCTAAAATAACTCGAGGAAATTCGGGATCAATCGTACTTGATAAAGCTCCAATAAGGAAAGCTAATGTAAAAACGAATAGCGATAATCGAAATTCATTTCTAGACTCGTATACTAAACGTGGTAATTCTGCTTTCCAAAAGTTAGCAAAACGATTTAATCTCGATTTTCTAGTTTTATAAATAGAATGAAAAATCTGTTGAGCAAGATTATTGAGATAAACACGAACGGAACGGTTAGGATAAAACGTGCGGGAATAGGATAAGTCATCCGTTATTTGAATAAATAAATCGTTTAATTTATCTGGGTCAGTACTATTGTGGGTTAAATTTTCCTCAAATTCGACCCACTTTTCCTTATTTTGCTTTATAAAACTTGTTTCGCGCATAGAACTTTTTATTTATGCCAACATTTAATATAAACCTTGGTATAAATTTGATAGAGCTTTTAGTTTACATATTTTTGCAATAAATTTATTCAAACATCCTTACAAAAGGATTAAATATATTACTTTTTCATTTAATAGAAAAGAAATAGCATTTTATTACATTTATCATATAAAAACAAGTTCAGCGACATGTAATTAATATTGTACACAAGATTAAATAGATTATTTTTTCATTAAAAAAGCAAAAAATGTAAACGATGTCTCATTTTTAAGCCAACTAAAGAAAAAATTACTCGTAAAAATCTCGATATACCTACCGATATTCGGTTATCGGATCATCATTGATTGCTCCCGTTTAATTTTCAGTAGCTATCAACGTTTGACAGTCCAAAAACTACTTTGGTTTCAGTATATTATTATTTAGATGACGCCTTATTACCACAAATCGTTCAATATTTTAGATTGAAGTTATTTAATAGAAGCCTTTTTTAATGCAGACAATAGAAATCAGAACCACTCAAAATGTAACAATTGAATACGAATTAGCCTCTTTAAGAGATCGCTTTTTAGCACTTTTTATTGATGGGCTTACAGTATTCTCTTTCTTCATTGTTACTATCATTTTTTTGTCTATTACGCTTGAAGATGAAGCCGCTATGCTAGATACATTTCTTTTATTAATTGGTATCTTTATCCTTTATCAACTTTTTCTAGAAACTATTTTGGATGGTCAAACTTTTGGTAAAAAAGCACTTGGAATCAAAGTTGTCCGTTTAGACGGAAAAGAAGCTAGTTTTAGTGATTATTTACTCCGGGCTATTTTTCATATTATCGATTTTGTCTTTTCGATAGGTGTTATTGCTGCATTGCTGATTAGTTCATCTGCCAAACGACAACGACTAGGAGATATGACAGCTAATACTGCTGTTATAAAGGTAAAATTTAATCTTCAATTTCATTTAGACGATATTCTAAAAATAAATACGCTTGACGATTATGAGCCGACTTATCCTGATGTCAAAAAACTGAGTGAACAAGATATGCTATTAATTAAAAATATTATTTCGAGACATCATAAATATAAAAATGAAGCTCATAAGCAAGTGGTTAAAGATCTAATAACGACCCTCATGGAACAATTAGATATAACCAAGCGACCTTCAGATAGCATCGGCTTTCTGAAAACTTTAATAAGAGACTACATTGTACTAACTAGATAGAACAAACATTAAATGGGTAGAAAGAAGAAAAAAATTATTGAGAACATTACGATAACTGGAGTTGCTGACAAAGGAAAAGGAGTTGGACGTGATGAAGAAGGACGAGTCATCTTTATAGACCGTGGGATTCCTGGTGATATCGTAGATGTACTTATCTATAAACGTAGGAGTGCTTATTACCAAGCACGTATCATTAATATAGTCTCTTACTCCAAAGATAGAATTGAAGCTCCGTGCAAACATTTTGGCGTTTGTGGTGGATGCACTTGGCAAAATTTGACCTATAGCAAACAGTTGGAACATAAGCAACTCGTAGTCGAAAACGCTTTGATGCGCATTGCTAAGGTTGGTGAGACTCCGATCTTACCGATTCTTCCATCTGTAGATGAAATGTTTTATCGTAACAAGCTACAATTTACTTTTTCTAATAAACGATGGCTGACCAAAGAGGAACTGACAAGCGGAGTCCCTAACAAAGAAGACGTTCTTGGCTTCCATTGTCCTGGTGCTTTCGACAAAATTGTCAATGTAGATAAGTGCTATCTACAAGCAGATCCTTCTAATATTTTACGCAATACGATTAAAGAAATTGCCCTAGAACAAGAGTTAGCTTTTTTCGATATTCGAGAGAAAAAGGGATTTTTTAGAGATGTTACTTTTCGCATTACCACGCTCGGAGAAATCATGCTTATTTTTAGCATATACGAAAATGATCCCGAAAAATTCAACCCGTTTTTTGATGAATTGCTCAAACGGTTCCCCAATATCACCTCTTTATACTACTGTATCAATGCAAAATTGAATGACTTTACGATGGATTTAGACATGATGCTTTATCATGGTAAAGCCTTCGTCGAAGAAATGCTTGGGAACGTAAAATTTAGAATAGGTCCTAAATCTTTTTTTCAAACCAATACGCTGCAAGCTGTCCGATTATTTGATGTAGTAGCCGATTTTGCAGAACTTTCTGGCGAAGAAAATGTATATGACCTTTACACTGGACTGGGTAGTATCGGGCTCTATATTGCCGATAAATGCAAACAAGTCGTTGGAATTGAAGAAATTGAGTCTGCCATAGAAGATGCCAAAATTAATGCTGAGCTCAACGATATTACTAATGCTGTATTTTATGCAGGCCATGTGCGCAAAATATTAACTGAAGATTTTGCCAATAAACACGGAAAGCCCGACTTGGTTATTACAGATCCTCCACGTGTAGGCATGCACCAAGATGTTGTACGCATGTTGCTTGAACTAGCAGCTCCTAAAATTGTTTATGTAAGTTGTAACCCAGCAACTCAAGCAAGAGATATTGGCTTACTAAAAGAAAAATATGATTTATTAAAAATTCAACCTGTTGATATGTTTCCACATACACCACATATCGAAAGCGTTGGATTGTTAGTATTAAAAAAATAGACTTCATCCTTTTAAACGATTAAGCCTTTATGCAAAAAGAAGAATTATTTCTTTCCTTAAAAACAGAACTTGAACCTTATAAAAAAATGTTAGGTACAGCTAGCGATACAATCATCAACAAAGAAGTATCGTCCTTTCCTATTATTGTTGTACATCGCCAATCTATTAACTTAGGCATTCTTCTAACGCCTGAATCTGGACATAACAATTTACTGCTCAGCGCCTCTAGTCTCGAAGAATTTTCAGCTAAACAATTAATAGAAACTGATCGAATAGATAATTTCAAACAAATATATAAAGATCCTGATTCGTTTCTTTGCCTATTTGTTTTGGAAAATACTGGCGCAACTTTTGTATTTCTACCTCGTAATTAATGTTATATTTTCAACCCTTTGATGTTCAAAATCACTATATTGTATAGATATAATAATAATTGAACATAAGAAAACGTAGTTTGCTTGTTGAAATATTTAAATAACAAACATATATTTTAAAGCATTCCCTATTGCGGAAAGTATTTTATTTTTAAATATAAACACAATCTATACTACCTTTAAACAGCACATCTACAAACTTTAGATGTAATTATATCAATAACAAATTGCATAGATTTGGAAGACAAGTTCTTAAAGGAGGCCAATAATACTGCAAGCAACTATCCAAGTGACAAGTTGACTATGCAAGGAGATATATACGAACAATTCAATAAGATTTTATTAATTGAAGATAACCCTGGTGATGCTCGATTAGTAGAGCTATTATTAGGAGAATCTGATTTATTGAATTGTAAAATTATAAATAAGACAACCTTAACTCAAGGTCTTGAATTGCTAGCCGAAGGTGATAACTTTGCTGCCATTCTTCTAGATTTATCCTTACCTGATAGTCGTGGGTTCGAAACATTACAGAAATTACTCGGAAGGTTTCCAGATAACAACGTCATCGTTTTAACAGGACTCTCTGATAAAAGTATGGGAGTAAAAGCTGTAAAAGCTGGTGCACAAGATTACTTAATAAAAGGTGCTTTTGATGCTGACTCGTTAGCAAAAGCTTTGCGATACTCTATCGAACGTAGTAGTGTTCTTAAACGTTTAGAAGATTCTCAACGTATTGCTCATATTGGTAATTGGGAATATAACTCGAATACAAAAGAGCTATCAGCTTCTGATGAGATATATCGTATTTTTGGTTTTCCAGTTCGAGAAATTATCATTTCGCCTGATCTAATCGAAAATCCTATTCATCCTTTTTCAGCTTTCAAAGAAATACATGACGAAGCCATAAAAGAAAAATGGGTAAAAAAAGATATGCAAATACGCCAAAAAAATGGCGAAACTAGATTCATATCTGTCGAATGTAGAGGTATCCGCAAGGGACCAGGTTCTTTTATCCTTACAGGGATCATGCAAGATATTACAGAACGTAAACTTGCCGAAAAAGAACTCATAAAAAGTCAAGATCGTTACCAAGATATTTTCACCAAATCAAAAGATGCCATTTATATCTGTACACTCGATGGCAAATTTGTAGATTTTAATCAAGCTACTGTTCGCTTATTCGGGCATATGGAGGAAGAGCTAAAAAAGATGGATGCCCATCAGTTTTTTCAATCTTTAGAAGTTCGAAAACAATTTTTAGAACAGTTAAACGCTAAAAAAGCAATCAGTGATTTAGAAGTAATATTCAATTGCAACGGCGATGTAAAACGCTACTGTTTAATTAGTGCAGGTATTTTAGAAACGGATGATTTTACTGGCTATAACTGTGTCGTTAGGGATATAACTGAACGAAAGCAAGCTGAAGAATTAATAAAAGCTAGAGATTTAGCTAGAGAGTCGGCTTCTATGAAAGAACAGTTTATTGCTAGCATCAGTCACGAGATGCGTACTCCTATGAACGCCATCTTGGGTATGAGTAATCTGGTAATCAAAACAGATCTTGATACAGAACAGTTCAACTACATTAGCTCTATCAAAAAGTCTTCAGAAATTCTTCTTGGAATTGTCAATGATATCTTAGAAATCTCTACACTCCAAAATGGTAAAGTAGAATTCGAGTATAAAACTTTTGACATACATGAGTTGTTAACCAACCTTATCAACATCATGCAATATAAGGCTACCGAAAAAGAGATGTTTATCGAGTTAGTGATGGAGCCAGCAATACCTAGATTTGTGAAAGGAGACCAGCTACGTATCAACCAAATATTATACAACCTTGTAGGTAATGCAGTCAAATTTACAGACAATGGGTTTGTAAAAGTTTTTGTCAAAATATTAAGTGAAAATAATAATACAGTACAAATAAAATTTGAGGTACAGGATACAGGTATCGGAATTCCTAAAGAAAAGTTAGAGGCAATCTTCGAAACTTTTACACGAGTTAGGAGTAAAGATCGCATTTATGAAGGTACTGGTTTAGGTTTATCTATAGCAAAAAACCTCGTAGAGCAACAAGGAGGCAAAATTGGCGTAGACAGTAAGGTAGGTTATGGTTCAACTTTCTTTTTTGACCTTGTACTCGAGAAAGGAAGTGAGGAAGAGTTGAAGTCTGACGAAAAGCAGTTGGAAGAAGATATCGAATTGAAATTAAACCGACCTTTACAGCTCTTACTTGTTGAAGATCACAAAATGAACCAACTAGTGGCGCGGAAAACCCTAGAAAGGCATTGGACAGATATTGATTTAACCATTGCCAATCATGGTAAAGAAGGCATAGAGCAGTTGGAAAAACGAAAATTCGATATTGTGTTGATGGATATCCAAATGCCTATTATGGATGGGTATGAGGCGACCAAATACATCAGAGAACAAATGCCTCCTGAAATCGCAAACATGCCAATATTGGCTATGACTGCACATGCACATATTTCGAAAGATGAAAAATTCAAGGAATATGGTATGGATGATTTTGTACTAAAACCTTTTGAACCTAAACAATTATTCGCAAAAATTGCTAAATACGTAAATAAAAATTTGAAATAAGATGAATGTAAAGACCTATCAACATATCAATTTAGAGTATATGGATCTTATGGCTGATGGTGATGATACTATGAAGAAGGTAATGCTTGAAATGCTCATTACAGAATTGCCAGAAGAAGTTGAAAAAATGAGAACATTACTACAGTGTTCTGATTGGAAAGAACTCCGGTCGGTAAGCCATAAAATGAAATCTACTCTAGCTTTTGTTGGAAATACTGAAATGACCAATACCAACAAAGAAATTGAGACTATTGCAAATGATGAGTCTGGGTTAGAGCAGTTGCCAACTTTACAGGATACGCTTGAAAAGCTGACAAATAAAGTAATGATTGAGCTAAAAGAGGAAATGCTTAGGCTATAATTTGTTATATAATTTACGAATAAATCCTTCCTACTTAAAAAAAATTACGTAAACAAATTATAATAAATAATAATTTCAATATTTCTTTATATCTTTGTTCTGTATAATCAGCGTTTTATGCATACAACATTATAAAGAAAATATGAAAATATTAATCTGCGAAGATGAAGAAATAATGCTTACAGCTCTTGAATTTCGGTTACGAAAGCAAGGCTTAGAAGTTGTTCGTGCTAAAGATGGTAAGGAAGCTCTTGAAATTATTCAGCAAGAAATGCCAGATTTAGTGATTGCAGACATATTGATGCCACATATTACTGGTTTAGAGCTTATTGACTTTATTCGCAATAAACTAAAAAGCGATCTACCTGTTATTGTTATCTCTGCACTTGAATATGATGATGTTGTTCTTGAAGCTTTCCAAATCGGCGCAACCGACTTTATAGCCAAACCCTTCAAACCTAATGAGCTAATTCTTCGCATCAGAAGAATATTTCAGGAGAATAAAGTTCTCAAATAGTTTTTCCTTAACTTTGGTCGTTCATTCTTGATATCTAGAGTAGATTCGTTCTCCTCTACAAGAAACTAAAATGGGCATGTGAAATGTCTATGATTAAATAATTAATCAATTTTTTCGTCATGAAAACCAGCCTATCTTAGAGCAGGTTCTATATGATCATCTGAAAAATTGAAAATAAACATATGAAACATCCATCATAAAAAAGTCTATTACAAAAAATTGACTTCTTTAACAATGGTAAATTCCATGTGGACTAACTTAAAATAAAAAGACAATGAAAGGGATTATTCTCGCGGGTGGTCTTGGAACAAGACTCTATCCACTAACTTTAGCTGTCAGTAAACAAATGATGCCTGTTTATGACAAGCCAATGATCTATTACCCGCTATCTATATTGATGCAAGCAGGTATCCGAGAAATACTTATTATTTCGACACCTAATGATTTGCCTAACTTTTGGAAATTGCTAAAAGATGGTAGCGAAATCGGTTGCCGCTTCTCTTACCAAGAGCAGGCTATTCCTAACGGTTTAGCACAAGCCTTCGTTCTTGGACAAGAATTTATTGGTAACGATAGTTGCGCACTTATTCTAGGTGATAATATTTTTTATGGCAATGGTCTTAAAGAGTTATTACAAAGTAGTGCCGACCCCGAAGGTGGTGTCGTTTTTGCCTATCAAGTAGCCGATCCTGAACGATATGGTGTTGTCGAATTCGACGATAAGTTTAATGCTCTTTCTATTGAAGAAAAACCATCAAAACCCAAATCGAATTATGCTGTACCTGGTTTGTATTTTTATGATAACTCTGTAGTTGAAATCGCTAAAAACCTAAAACCTAGTGCTAGAGGCGAATACGAAATTACAGACGTTAATAAACATTACCTCGAACAAGGAAAACTTAAAGTAGGAGTACTTGATCGTGGCGTTGCTTGGCTGGATACAGGTACACACAAATCACTCATTCAAGCTGGACAATTCATCGAAGTAATCGAAGAACGACAAGGGCTCAAGATTGGTTGTATTGAAGAAATTGCCTACGAAATGGGCTTCATTAGTGCCGCTCAATTGGAAAACCTTGGTAACAAATATATCAAGAGTGGTTACGGAGAATATCTACTAAACCTGCTTAAAAAATAGCTTATTTTTTCGAAAGAAAAATGGTCAGTAACTCGTAAGTTGCTGACCATTTTTCTTTTATGTTTTTTTGACAAATAGATTAAGTAACGATCAAATAAGAATTACCGCATTTATGACTGAAAAACTTAATACAGCACTTCGTTAAAAATTTTCACCGCTGCTAGGCAGACAGTACTCACGTTTTTTGACTTTTTTATACAAAACTTTTCTTGTCAAAATGACGGGCTAATTTTTCATCTGTTACTAAG
>JAHDIP010000178.1 GCA_020630735.1 Saprospiraceae bacterium
TCAAAAAGAATGGTATAAATGCCACTTGGGAAATTTGACACATCAATCAACACAGGATTATAACCAACCTTTAAATCTAAAGATTTTACTAAAACCGTTTTTCCAGAAAAATCTTGTACACTAAAGGAAACAGAATAATCATCTTGACTATTGATCAGTAAATTTAATTCATTATCTGTAGGATTAGGATAGATGCTGTGTATTGAAAATTGTTTTTGTTGATTACTATCTTTTACGACTAAGGCAAAAGAAGAACCACTTGGGCTAATCGTAATTGTTGCTTCATCATCTTCGCCCATTGCACCATTTCCAGCTTCCGAATCCACATCAGTTTCATTCATACTAAGTACTTCAATAAATGCAGTAATATCACTCCCTTCTACTAATGTAAATAAACTCAATTCAAGAACTTCAACTGCTCCAGCAGGTAATTCTCCGACAAACCAAATACCAACCCATGACGAGTAATAACCAGCACTTGCACTACTATAACTTTGCACCAAACCTTCTGGTAAAGGAAAGGAAACCTCTACACCAGAGGCTGGCATATTACCAGTGTTTTGAATGGTGAAGGTATACACTACATTTTCGTAAATACCATAAAACGGATCATCAACACTTACATTCAAGGAAATATCAACACCATCTTGAACAGTAGTGGAGTAGTCAATGCTCAGAAGATTGGAAGTCAAATTAGCATTTGCCGCAGTATCTACTACGGTATTGGCTGGCAAAACAACAGTGACTTCACCTTCAATACTAGGTGTTATATCAATAGTGTAACTATCACTACTCCCTATAAGGTTTGATGCTGTACCATTCGTTATCACAAAATCATCAGCAGATAAATCTGTAATAGGTTCATTGGCATCAATGGTTATTGAGAAGGTGTTATTGACGGCAATTGGTCCATCCAAATTGATGGTTGGAGGTGTAGTATCTGTTATTGGAGTATCTGTCGAAATAGTTATACTTGCTTCGTCATCTTCATCATTTGGTCCATTACCAGGAGTTGAGTCTTCATCATTTTCAAACATGTTAGAGACTTCTGCAAAGAGCGTTATTGGTGCATTATCGCTCAAGGTAAAAAGGGTAATAGATAAGTCAGCCGAACTATTAGGAGCAAGTTGATCTATCGACCATGTACCTGTCCAATTAGCATACGAACCAGTACCTACATTTTGGCTTACATGCGCCAAACTTGATGGATAAGGCAAACTGACTTCTATTTGAGTTGCCAATTGATCACTTGTATTTGTTACCGTTAGAGAATAACTCACCGTTTCATAAATCTGGTAATTGTAATCATCAACTGTCATATTTAATTCTAAATCTACAATATCTTCGCTAATGGGAACATAGTTGATGAAAATAATATTAGATACTATATTGCCATTTCCGCTTACATCTGTAATGGCATCAGCAGGTAATTGTACCGTTACTGTTCCTGCATTAATTGGTGTAGCAGTGAAGCTATAAAAAGTACCCGCATTAGTCAAATTGCTCGCAACAGCATTTGTAATAGCAAAATCATTTACGTCTAAGTCAACCACTGGTTCATTGATACTTACATTGACAATAAATGATTCATTGACAGTATTATTAGCTGTACTTAAAGAAATAATTGGAGCTGATGTATCATTAGGATTATTATTTAGCACCATAGCAACTTCATCATCTTCATTGGCAATACAGGTAGAAATACAATTGGCATTGTCAGGAGTTGAATCGATATCATTTGGACTAGCAGCAATGACTTGTGCAAAGACATCAGCAGGAATAGCTTGATTGGTGTTATATAGGGTTAAGCTTAACGATGCTGTTTGGTCAGCTTGTAAAGTGTCTATATCCCACATTTCTGTAAAAGCATCTACACTACCTAATGTAGTTGTTCCATTGACCCAAACAAACCCATCAGGGAAAGGAACATCGATAACAATATCTGTTGCATCAGCGGAACTATTATTAAAAACATCTAAGGTAAATGTAATAGAGGTATAAGGTTGTGGAGCTGGATTATCTACGGATAAATTTAGTTCCAAATCAATGGTGTCAGAATAGATGGCTTCATAAAAAGTAGATAAATTATTAGAAGCAGAATTGAAGTTTCCAAAAGCATCGTTTACCGAATTTTCAGGAAGATTGAGCAATACATTTCCTTGTGTTATCGGCAAAATCGTCATGTCAAAATCTACACCATCGCCAAATAAGTTGGTAATCGTAGCATTTGTAATATCAAAATCATCTGCTGTCAATCCTGTAATTGGATTATTAAATGTAATGTGAACATTATAAGGACCGTTGGCTACCAAAGGAGCTGCCATCGAAACATACAAGGGAAAATATTCAACCACTAGTAGGTCAGAAATTTTATTTGGGTTATTACCAAGATCAAAGACACTGCCTTCTGGTAACTGGATACTCACTATCCCTTGAGTTGTTGGTGTAACGGTAAACGAATAAGTAGTACCACTACCAATTAGGTTACTTGCTGTTCCATTAGTAATGGTCAAATCTGAAGTTGTAAAGTCAGTGATGTCTTCACTAAAAATAGCCGAAACTGTAAATGGTTCTGACAGAAAAGATGTCGCTACATTTAGCTGAACAGTTGGTTGACTGAGATCAGGTAAATTTTCATTATTTAGGTCATACAAGAAAATAGGTTCACCTCTTAATTCTACACTATCAGGGCTGATCGTTTCTTCAAGTTGAGTTTCAGAAAAATCCCACCCTTTTTTGTTTAGCGAAGTCATATTCAAACTACTAGGGAAAGTGTAGTAGGCTAAAGCATCTTCTGTTTGATCGTATTGAGTTTTTGCCCAAAGCGCATACACATAAGTACCATCTTCTTTTAGAAATGCTCCACCTTTCATCTCATCATTAAGATTTAATAAGGCCGTTTGAATAGGATCAAAAACTGTTTCGAATAATTCATCAGAAACAGTTTTGTAAGCAATACCTTGTTTTGTTTTTACTTGACTATAAGGTAAACTTCCAGTAATGTATTCATACAATCCCATTAAGTCAAATTCATTATACGCTTCATAGACTAAAGTTTTGTCTGCTAAGTCGTAGATGTGCATTTGGTGGATATCATTTTGCATACAAGCCACCATCGCTTTGATAATAAAATTGGCGGCTGCTCTATCGGAGCCAATATAGTCACCATATGCTACACGTGGAATATTCATTTCTGTAATAATCCATTCCTTTTCAGGATGCGTAATGCCATCATAACCATATTGTGCTAATATGGCTTGCCAATTCGCTTTTCGATTGGCAACACCATCGGCACCCGCATCAGAATTTCGACTATAGACAAATCCATTCAAATCAAAATCCCAATACTGCATACTACCGTCAACATGTGGGTAAGAGTGAAAACCCATAACATCAAAATAAGCACCACCTCCCAATGGATATTCTGGTGTAGCAATTCCCCCATCTGGATTATCAGTATATCGTAGCAGCGCATCCAAAAAACTTGCGTACCCAACTCCAGCTACAGCAACGTAAGAATCAGGATCATATGTTTTTACAATCTCCCAACTAATGCGAAGCATGCGGATATATTCTTGAATAGGAGCACGCAGTTTGTAGTCACAAGGATCAGGACCATTTTCCCACCAGTTGCCAGGTTGATCTGGAGGCAACCAGCCACCTTCGAAGGTATAATCAAAACCTGGTTCGTTCCAAATTTCCCAAAACTTCACATAATCTTTATAACGAGTGACAACTTCATACAAATACAAGGCATAGTGATTTTCGTCATTTACAGGTGTTCCATTTTCACCATTATCCCAAATTGGTTCGTAAAGGTTGCTAAATAATTCAGAACGTATTCCATCGCAGTGTTCAGTTGTATCTCGGTGGCGATCCGAAGGAAAACCAACGATACAAGTATTATCTTTTAATCCTAAATTTTCGAAATGTTGAAAGGTATTAAGACGGAAGTCATATCCAAAAACATCTAATACGCTTTCATATAATCCTGGTCGAATTGTCTTGGCACCAATGCCACTTATATCAAGAGCGGAATTTCCAGCAGCAATATCAGCGAGTTGTGCATCATCCCAAGGTGGATTGAAACCTAAGTTGGTACCTGGTCTAAAATATCCATCATAAGGTGTCACCTGATCATTAGCAGTGTAATTGACTTGCGCAAATATCTGACTATATGCTAGCATGAGTAGCCAGCATAGTAACTGTTTGTTCATAATGTGTTGTTTGATAGAAAGAAAGCATCGGTGTGAGGAGATGTAAAATTACGTATTATTTGGGACTAAATCCATCCTCTTAAGACCGCTTAGTTGCGATTTCGGACAAAGGTGTTCGATTTCGGACATTTTTATAAAAATAAAATTATGTATTTATTTGATTATCAGCATATTGGTTTTTGGCATGCCCATTGATCTTGGAGTTATTAGAATTAAAAATATAAAAAATGGATCGTCAAATCTCAAATATAGAACAGAATAAAACGAAGGTATGGCAGTTTTTCAAAATAGGTTTATTTTTACTATTGATTGCTGCAGCTCTTTATTTGTTCAGGTCAGTTTTGACTACAAAAATACAGACAAGTGATTTTAAAATTGTACAAGTTGAAAGAGGAACTATCGAAAATACAATAAGCGCAATGGGAATAGTAGTACCTTCATCCGAACGACAAATTAATGCTCCTATTAATACCGAAATTAAAAAAGTTTTATTAAAAACCGGAGCAGCAGTGAAAAAAGAGGATGTCATTTTGGAGTTAGATCAACAATATATTCAATTAGAACATGAAGGTTTAAACGATCAACTAGAGCTTAGAAAAAATAAAATAACAAGACTAAAATTGGAATACGAGAAGAACCTAAAAGATATGGGCTATGAAAATGAAATTAAAGGACTTGAACTATCGAGTTTGCAAACGACTTACAACGATGCGCAACATTTATTGGATATAGGAGGTGCTTCAAAAATGGAAGTTGAAAAGGCTTCTTACAATGTACAAATTGCTGCTATAGAAAAAAAGCAACTTGAAAACAATCTACATTTTTTGAATAGTGTAATTGAAGGTGATCGAAGAAATTTGGAACTAGAAGTGATGATGCAAGAAAAAAAATTAAAAGAACTAAGCAAAAAATTAAATCAAACTAAGGTCAAAGCTCCAACTGCTGGAGTTATTACTTGGGTGAACGAAAACATTGGACGAAAAGTAAATGAGGGAGAGGCTTTAGTACGAATGGCTAATCTTGAAAGTTTTAGAGTGGAGGCCTCTTGTTCTGATCGTTATGCCAATCGCCTGAATGTAGGGATGACCGTAAATGTAAAAATCAATAAGGTAAACTTGAAAGGAACTATCAATGCAATTTTGCCAGCTGTTGAAAACAATACCATTGAATTTTTAGTCGAATTAGATAATGCTAATTTCAAAGATTTACGCCCAAATATGAAAGTAGAAGTATTCATTATTTCTGACAAAAAAAATGATGTATTGAGAGTAGCAAATGGAGGGGCTTTTACGGGGGCAACTCGCCAAGAATTGTTTGTACTTAATGGAGAAGAGGCGATAAAAAAGTCGGTGAAAGTAGGTTTGTCAAATACTGATTTTGTAGAAATAGTGGATGGAGAATTAGGAGAAGGCGATCGTATCATTATTTCCGATATGAAAAAATATAAGCACTTGGATAAGATTAGTTTAAAAAATTAAAAACAAAAATAACCTTGAAAAATTTATTTATAATATTGATGAAGTAAATAATTCACCCTTTTAAAAAAAATAAAAATCATGAAAAATTTAAGTTTAATTATTTGTTGTTTATCTGTAATGAGTCTTTTTGCTCAAAAATCTACCTCTAGTATTTCTATTAGTAATTCTGACACAGAGTATAGTTTAAACGCGATGTTTAGCTATGCAATAGATGAAGATATCAAAGATGATTTTGTAGAAGAACTAGGAACAAGGTCAATGCAAGAAACGAAAGAAGGATTGACTTGGGAAAGAGAAGAAAATGGAACCATTGTTTACTTTTTTAGAATTGCGGAAAAACGTTGTAGTATTTATTTAAATAAAAAGCAACTTAGTAGAGATGATTATGAAGATTACTATGATTTTAGTGATGGTGTTGCCGAAGATTTAGAAGATCAAAAAGCAGATATGGAAGAGGAGGAAGACGATGATGATGATTCTATTTCGTTTCATTATGATAGTGATGACGAAGAATCAGAAAGCCTCTTCAAACCTAGTTTCGAAATAGATATGACAGTCAATGGTCGAAAGGTAGAAATGGATGTTCAAGATAAAGATGATTACTATTCGTTAGATGCAAAACATATCAAAGAGAAGTCGGATGAAATCAAAGAAAAAATTATGGATGTGTTAGATGCTAAGAATAAATCGAAGAGTCATGATACAATGGTCTGGGAAGAAAATATTAATGGGAAAACGGGCTATAAATTTACAGTCTCTAAAAAAGAATGTTCCATATTTATTGACCGAACAGTCTTATCTGATGCTATGTACAAAAAAACATATGCTTTAGGGAAAGACATTTCTAAAATGATTTTGATGAATTAATAATCAGGCGTAAGCTATTACGATTATCTTAAAACCAAATACAGGTAGGTATAATTGGTTTTCTTATAACCTAATTAAAAAATAGAAAGGATGATAACTATCGAAAATGTATCAAAAGTTTATCGAACCAAAACCATCGAAACCCTTGCGTTGAATAATATTAATTTAAAAGTACAGGAAGGAGAATTTCTTTCCATCATGGGACCATCTGGATGTGGCAAAAGTACTTTGCTTAATATTATGGGATTGATTGATGAACCATCACAAGGATCTATTCAAATAGCTAATCAAACCATCCAAGGATATGATAGTATCGAGATGGCTCGATTTAGGAATCAACAATTAGGTTTTATTTTTCAAAGTTTTCATTTGATCAATGATCTTTCGGTAATTGATAATGTGGAGTTACCTCTACTATACCGTAAAAATATTTCTTCAAGTGAACGGCGGAGTTTAGCCGAAGAAGCATTATTACAAGTTGGACTAAAAAATAGAATGAAGCATTTTCCTTCTCAATTATCAGGTGGGCAAAAGCAGCGTGTAGCAATTGCAAGAGCAATCGTTGGGAAACCTAAAATCATTTTAGCTGATGAGCCTACAGGTAATCTTGATAGTGTAATGGGTAATGAAATTATGGACATATTACTCCGTCTAAATCATGAAGATAAAACAACGATTGTAATGGTGACGCACGACGAAAATATGGCTCGAAAAACTAATCGTCTCGTTCGTCTTTTTGATGGAAGTCAAGTACAGTAATTTTAGAAAAGAAAACTAAAAAATAATGTTAAGCAATTATTTCAAACTCGCAATAAAAGTACTCGGACGTCAAAAGTTTTTCACTTTTATCAGTCTCTTTGGTATCAGTTTTACTCTTATGTTTTTGATGCTATTTACTGCTTTTACAGAAACAGAATTGGGAAGCCATCAACCCTTAACGAATAAAGATAAGATGGTTTTTTTACCTAGCCTAAAATTGATGAAGGTTAGAAAAGATACCATTTTTAATATAGATAGCAGTATGGTCAATAATATGTTGACATACGATACAACGATTACTTTTAAAGATCGATTAACGTCTTCATCGCAAAGCGAACCAAGCCTGCATTTTCTGAAAAATTATATGACGGAAATAGATGATGTAGAAAATTATAGTTTTTTTAATCCAAGGGTGTCTTTTGACTTTTTTCTGAATAGTAAAAAAGTGAAATTTGAAGGAGTAATGACAGACGCTAACTTTTGGAATATATTTAATTTTATTTTTGTCGAAGGAAAAGCCTATAGTCAGTCTGCCTTGGATCAGCAAGCACAAGTCATCATATTGACTCAGAAGGCAAGTCTCAAATATTTTGGAATGAATAAAGGTGTGTTAGGAGAGGAGGTTACATTAGAAGGCAAAACTTATAAAGTTATAGGGGTGGTAGAAGATCCAATTAGTAAGAATATTTCTGTAATTGCTGACGTCTATATCCCGTATACCAACCTACCCTCAAAACGACTAAGTGATACTAATTTCTTTGGTGGATTTGAAGCAGTATTTTTAGCGAAAGACAAAAGTAGCGTTAAGAAAATTCAGGCAGATATAGACCATTTATCTGAAACGTTTAAAGAAGTTCCTTCTTATGATGGAATCGTTTTTAACAAAATAGAATTAATTAATGCCAGTTTTTTGGAATTTTATGCCACGAATATTTACAATGAAAATGGTGATGTAAAAGAAAACTTAAAAACGATAAGTCGTGCAGTTGGATTTTTATTATTCCTATTCATTATTTTACCAATCTTAAATTTAGTCAATCTAAATGTTAGTCGAATAATGGAACGTTCAGCAGAGATAGGTGTACGAAAAGCCTTTGGAGCACATTCAGGCAATATACTTTTTCAGTTTGTATTTGAGAATGTAATTCTTACCCTTATAGGTGGTATTATCGGATTACTTTTAGCTGTTGTATTGATTTATCTAATCAATAGTAGTCAAGTATTGCCCAATACCGTATTACAGTTTAACTACAAAGTGTTTTTATACAGTTTACTAATTTGCTTAGGCTTCGGAATTCTATCGGGTTTACTTCCTGCATACAAAATGTCTAAGGTGCATATTGTTAACGCCTTAAAACAAAACCAACGATGATAAAACATATATTGACCTTAATTTGGAATAAAAAAAGAAGTAATTTTTTACTGTTCTTAGAAATATTTTTAGCCTTTATCGTTCTATTTGCGGTACTTACTTTTGCATCCTATAATTTGCGAAACTACAGCAAACCTTTAGGACTAAATACAGAAAACGTTTGGATTGCATATCTTGATTTTGAAAATGTAGATTCGCTTGCTCAGATTCAAATGAAAGAACAGCTCAAGCGAGAATTAAAGGTCTATCAAGAAATAGAAACTGTAGCATTTACAAATAATATAATCCCTTTTGGAGGATCAAACAATGCTTTTGGAAATCGTGATAATGGATTTTCTTTACAATCCTACTATTTGTATGGCGACGAAGATTATCAACAAGCAATGGATATTAACCTTATAGCAGGGAGGTGGTTTAATGAGGAAGATAAACAGGCGAAATATCAACCTGTAGTGATTACAAAGTTTGTTAAAGATGAATTTTTTGGAGGTAGAGAAATTATTGATTCTGTTTTTATTTTCAATGGCGAAGATTCAAGAATTATTGGAGTGATGGATCATTTTAGGTACCAAGGAGAGTTTTCTTTGGAAGATAGAGTCTCTATTTTTTATGGACCTACTTATCACGAAGAAGCAAAGTGCTTAGCAATAAAAGTAAAAGACGGGATTCCATTGGAGTTTGAAGAAAAAGTCAATAAAACAATTGCACAAATAACCAAACGCAATGATTTTGTCATAAGAGATTTAGACGATAAAAGAAAAGAAAGTAGTCGAGAAGTGTGGGTGCCTTTAATCGCTTTATTTTTACTATGTGCCTTTTTGATTTTAAACATTGCTCTTGGTCTTTTTGGTGTTTTATGGTTTAATATTAGTAAGCGGAGAGCCGAAATAGGATTGCGACGAACTTTAGGAGCTACTCAAGCTAATATTTCAATTCAATTCATTTTAGAAATTTTTTCAGTTTCATTGATGGGGATTTTGATCGGAATGTTCTTTGCATTACAACTTCCGTTGTTAAAATTAGTTGATATCGATAATAGCAATTATTATTACGCTATTTTGGTGGCTATTTTGATAATTACAATAGTAGTGTTAATTTGCACTCTGTATCCGAGTCGACAAGCAGCGACAATACACCCTGCATTAGCGTTACATGAAGAATAAAATAAATGGAGAAGCATAAAATATTAATTGTGGATGATGACTTAGCGGTTTGTTCTTCTATTAGCTTACTGCTGAAAAGAGCTGGACACGAAAGCCATTTTATCAACAATCCTAAATTAGTTTTTGAGAAATTAAGAGAATTAGAGCCTGATTTGATTTTGCTAGACATGAATTTCACGATTGATACTTCTGGTAAAAAGGGTTTAGAAGTCTTACAAGAAATACGTTTAGTCGAAACCAAAACACCAATCATTTTAATGACAGGTTGGGCTACCGTTCAGTTAGCCGTGAAAGGGATGAAAATAGGGGCTAACGATTTTATTGCCAAACCTTGGGATAATAAACAATTACTTTCTTCTGTATCAACTTTGCTACAATTAGATCAACAGCACAAAAAAGAAGCAGAAAAAAGGATCACTAATTTTGAACATATTATTGGGGAAGATCCTGCTTTTCTGGAAGTCTTGAACATGGCTCAACGAGTTAGTAAAACAGATGCTAGTGTCCTCATTATCGGCGATAGCGGAACGGGAAAAGAATTAATTGCAGAAGCCATTCATTACGAAAGTTTACGAAAAGATAAGCCTTTTGTTAAAGTAAATCTTGGAGGAATTTCTTCTTCTCTTTTTGAAAGTGAAATGTTTGGTCATATTAAAGGAGCCTATACAGATGCTAGTACAAATAGAGTAGGGCGTTTTGAATTGGCAGATACTGGAACTATTTTTTTAGACGAAATTGGAGATTTAGAAGCGAGCAGTCAAGTCAAACTACTTAGAGTACTTCAAGAAAAAACATTCGAACCTTTAGGAAGTAGCCAAACTAAAAAAGTAGATGTTAGGGTAGTAAGTGCTACAAATAAAAACCTAGAACAGATGGTAGCCGAAGGGTTTTTTCGAGAAGATTTATTTTACAGAATTAACCTAATAAGAATATTTATTCCTTCCTTAGCCAAGCGACCAACAGATATCCCATTGTTAGTCAAACATTTTATTAATAACTTGCGGATGACTTACGATAGTCCCGATTTGACGGTCAGTAAACAAGCGTTAGAATGGTTGCAGAACCAGAATTTTCCTGGTAATATCAGACAGTTGAAAAATTTAGTAGAAAGCACCGTTTTAATATCTAATAACCAGCGACTAGAAATGGATGATTTCCGACGACAATATCAGGCTACTTCTTTTCAAACAAACAAAGTAGAATTGCCTTCAGTGGGTTCTGTTTCGCTCGAAGAAATGGAGGTACAAATGATCAAAAAAGCATTAGCTTTCCATCATAATAAAATCGTAGATACGGCAAAATCGTTGGGAATTACTCGAAGTACTTTATACCGAAGATTGGCAAAATACAATATCCCTTATGACGCATAGAGATTGTTTTGAAATTAGTGATAAGGTTTTTTATTCCAAACAACACTCTTGATTGAAAAAAGCTAAAATATTGGGATGAAAAGACGCATAAAAAAATTGTTAAATGATTTCAAAACTGTCTCTTAAAGTCAAGTACTTTATATTTATTTTCCTTATTCATGTGCTCATCGCAGTGCTTTTTTATTATGTATTTGAAGAACAGAAATACTACTTTTTAGTCGCCGAAATAGGCATCATCATTTCGCTTTGGCTATCTTATTCTATGTACAAATCTTTTATTCAACCGTTAGAGTTTTTAGGGTCGGGGGCAAATGCTATTGCTGATAAAGATTTTAATGTAAAATTTGTCAAAACAGGTGCTAAAGAAATGGATCACCTAGTAAATGTATACAATGCCATGATAGATAATATTCAACAAGAGCGAATCCACGTAAAAGAGCAGCATTTTTTTTTAGAGAAATTGATTAATGCTTCACCAGCCGGAATGTTGATTTTAGACTATGATGATCGCCTAACGGAAATAAACCCCAAAGCAAATCAATTGCTACAACTAGATGATCATTGGAAAAATAAACATCTAGTAGATTTAGATAACGAATTATTAAATGAAATCGCAAAAGTAGATATTGGTCAATCAACCGTTATTTCTTTACATGGGATGGATCAATATAAATGTGAAGTTTCACATTTTATTCATAAAGGCTTTCAACGAAAATTTATCCTAATTCAGGAATTATCTAGAGAAATATTAGAGGCTGAAAAACGTGCTTACGGGAAAGTTATTCGTATGATGGCACACGAAGTCAATAACTCTATTGGTGCGATTAATTCTATAATGCAATCGACTGTAGATTATATCGAAGATGATGTCAAAGATTTTGATGAAGACATAAAAACTTCATTAGCAATTGCCATAGATCGAAATAAAAACTTAAATAAGTTTATGGCTAATTTTGCAGATATTATACGTTTACCTGAACCTACTTTCGAAACAATAGAGTTAAACCAGTTGGTCAAAAAAATTGCGACCTTGATGGAACCTAAGGCTCAAAAGAATCAAATCAACTTCGTTTACGAATTAGTAAAGGAAGAATTGCGTTGCCGTGCAGACGAGCAGCAGCTAGAACAGGTATTAGTCAATATTCTAAAAAATAGTATCGAAGCGATTGACGAAAAAGGCACTATAAAATTTGTAACTAAAAGTTATCCGCATACGATCATTATTGCCGACAATGGTATTGGAATAAGTAAAGATATTGCTGAAAAATTATTTACTCCTTTCTTCAGTACCAAAGCCGATGGTCAAGGTTTAGGGCTTACCTTAATTAGAGAAATATTGAGTAATCATAATACACAATTTTCATTAGAAACGAAGAATGGTTGGACGAGCTTCATAATAGTTTTCGTCTAGTAATAAAAAAGGAAAGTAGTTTGTTTAATGAAAAGTAACTAAGTA
>JAHDIP010000179.1 GCA_020630735.1 Saprospiraceae bacterium
TAGAAAAATTTGCCACTACGATGAACTTCGAACTGATTGGGATGGATGTTAATCTCGGAGTATTTTTGATACTGTTAACATTTGTAGGTGCGCTTTTAGGGTTATACGTTGGCGTTAAGTTTTTACACAAACGCCCTTTTAAAACATTAATAACTTCTGCCCAAAATATCAATTGGGGGAAAATATTTTTTGCCTTTGGTGTTTGGATGCTTATGACAATGGCTTTAGAGTCTTTAGGTTATTTTCTTGACCCAGATAATTATGTTTTTCAATTCCAACCGAGTAAATTTTTCATTTTATTATTGATCAGTTTGTTTATATTACCTTTACAAACTTCTTGTGAAGAATTGGTGTTTAGAGGCTACCTTATGCAAGGAATTGGTTTAGTAGCAGGTTGGCGATGGGTTCCATTATTGATCACTTCTGTTTTGTTTGGCTCTATGCATATGGCCAATCCTGAAGTAGGTGAGTTTGGTTTTGAATTGATGATGGTTTACTACATTGGTACTGGATTGTTTTTAGGAGTGTTGACCTTGATGGATGATAGTTTGGAATTAGCACTAGGAGTGCATGCAGCAACCAATATTTATGGTGCTTTGTTCGTTACATTTGATAGTTCAGCTTTACAAACACCAGCATTGTTTAAGACACTTGAGGTTAGTACCGATTATCTTTTGGTCGTTAGTTTTTCCATGTTTGCAATCTTTCTTTTTATTTGTGCAAAAAAATATGGATGGAACGATTGGTCGAGATTATACGGACCGATTCTTCAGGTTGATTTTAATAAAGATATAAACGTTGATGACTTAATTGCTAAAGACGAAAATGATATTTTAGATAAAAACATTTAATTAATAATACGATAATGAATAAACTACTTTTTTTTATTTGCTTACTTTTTTTAAGCAGTAGTACCCTCTTTGCTCAGCCAGATAGATGGCAGCAAGCAGCAAAATATGAGATGGAAATTGATTTTGATGTAAAAAAACATCAATTCAAGGGAAAACAAACAATTGACTATACCAACAATTCACCTGATTATTTGAAAAAGGTTTTTTATCATCTATACTTTAATGCTTTTCAACCAGGAAGTATGATGGATATTCGCTCTCAAACCTTGCCCGACCCTGATAGACGTGTGAAAGGACGAATAGCGACATTAAAAGATAATGAAATAGGCTATCAAAAAATTAATTCTTTAAAAGTAAATGGAAAGGATGTAAAGTTTGAAGTCAATGGCACTATCCTAGAAGTAACCTTGAATAAACCAATTGGACCAGGGAAAACCGTCAAATTTGAAATGGACTTTGATGCACAAGTGCCTGTACAAATTCGTCGTTCTGGTAGAAATAATGCAGAAGGAATTGATTATTCGATGTCGCAATGGTATCCTAAAATGTGTGAATACGATTATCAAGGATGGCATGCCAACCCTTATGTTGGTAGAGAATTTTATGGTATTTGGGGAGACTTTGATGTAAAAATTACGATTGATAAAAATTATACAATTGGTGGTACTGGTTATCTTCAAAATGCGAATGAAATAGGCAAAGGATATGAAAAGAAAGGAAGCAAAATTAAAGCGGCTTCTGGCGATAAATTGACTTGGCATTTCTTTGCGCCTAATGTACATGATTTTGCTTGGGGAGCCGACCCTGATTATAAACACATCAGTATGAAAGCTGATTGTGGTGTTATGATTCACTGTTTGTACCAAAGCAATGAAAATACCGAAGAGTATTGGTCACGTCTTCCTGAAGTTATGAACGAAGCGTTTAATTTTATCAATGAAAAATACGGAAAATATCCATATGATCAATACTCTTTCATTCAAGGTGGTGATGGTGGAATGGAATATCCGATGGCAACTCTGATTACAGGCGAACGAGCTTTTAGTAGTTTAGTTGGGGTTTCTGTTCATGAACTAGTGCACTCTTGGTATCAGATGATTTTGGGAACAAACGAAGCATTATATGCTTGGATGGATGAAGGTTTTACTTCATATGCTTCTGCTCATGTAATGAACCACCTGAGAAGTAAAGGTCTACTTCCTGGTGAAGAACCTGTCGATAATCCGATGGCTAGAAGTTATATTGGTTATGCTAATTTTAATTCTGGTGGAAGTGAAGAAGCTCTTTCTACACATGCTGATCATTTTATGACAAACTCAGCGTATGGAGTTGGTTCTTACACAAAAGGTTCTGTCTTTTTGCAACAGCTAGAATACATTGTTGGTAAGCAAGCATTTGATAAAGGTATGTTGACGTACTTTGATACTTGGAAGTTTAAACATCCTAATATCAATGACTTTATCCGTGTTATGGAAAAGGAATCTGATTTAGAGTTAGACTGGTACAAAGAGTATTGGGTGAACACGATCCATACAATTGACTATGGTGTCCAATCATTTGAAAAAATGAAAAAGAAACGTACCAAAGTGATTTTAGAAAAAGTAGGAGTAATGCCAATGCCTATTGACTTAGTTGTTACATATAAAGATGGAACGAAGGAAATATTCAATATTCCTCTACGGATCATGCGTGGCGAAAAAGCTCAAGAAACTAAAATGAAACAAACGCTAGCGGAAGATTGGCCATGGACACACCCAACCTATGAGTTGATCATTCCTACAAAATTGAAGAATATAAAATCGTTTGAGATTGATCCATCAAAGCGAATAGCAGATGTTAATCCTGATAATAATAAATTGGAACCTGCAGATTAATCTTCTAAATAACGACGAAAAAATAAGTCCATCATCTTGATAGAGTTTATGATTAGGTTGTTCAAAATGTATGAAGTCCATAGTGTGAGCCGAGAGCTTTCTTTTGTTTCTTTTCTTTTGCGGAAAAAGAAAATTAAGCAGCCAAAAGTAAGTGAAGGGAATTAGATAACTTCTTTTGCCAAACTAACATCGTTTTTTTCTCTTTAACTCATGAAAATTATTTCGTCCAAAATTGGAATTCTGAACAGCCTAACTTTATGATTCTATAAAGAATGAAGAACAAAAGAGCCTTGACAAATTAATGTCAAGGCTCTTGCTATATAAATTGCTTTAACTGTTTCTAAATAATGATTAAGTAACGGCCGAAAAATAAGTTCCGTGTTTTGGCTATAGGATTTTTGAGTTTAGACGAATTAGCGAAAGCTTGTGCCAGTGGCACAAAGAGTGCTGTTAAAATGCAGTAATAGCCTAGCTATTGCGAGTATTTTCGAAGATGTATTAACTCGAAAATACCAGCCACAAATCGGGAAGTTATTATTTGACAGTTACTAAGCTTGTTTATTTTTTTGTTCTTTTTTTGCATCATCTTTCTTCACCCATTCTTTCACAAACTCAGGTGCGTAATCATCTATCATCTTTGCGGTATCGCCTCCAATCATTGCAAACAGAGCGACATGGAATAAAAGTGTAAAACCAATGGCTAAGGCTTTATGTTTTCGTGCGTTACTTTTAAATTGATTGTTTTGCATGACTATTTGGTTTGTTTGTAGTATAAACGGAATGTTTTATTGCCTTAGTACAAATAGTATTGTTAAAGCTTTATTAAAATGAATAAAACACTTTATGAAAAAGTATAATATTTGGCATAGTTGTTGGAAATTACATCTACTATAGGTGTAAATCGCCTATCTGTACTCAAATAATGTAATTTTAGGGTGTCTAGTCAGACAAAAGAATCAATTCAAAACTGGAACTTACTCAAGCTAAGTATTAAAACTAGCATTGGGTAAGCAATTAATTAATTTGTCTATTTCGTTAAGTGTATGCTTGAAATATACACTAAAAACATATTGGCAATATCAATGCGGTAATAGAATTTTATGCGATCATACATCTTATTAGTGTTTAGCATTTGGGCTATAGCTACAAGTATTCAAGCAAACGATAACATTAGAATTGAGGCAATAGATTGTCATTTAGATGCGGAATATTGTTTAGAAATTCCTAATACAAATACGATTTATATTTTTGATAATGCAGCAATATATCAAGGTGATAAAATTAGTTGTGATTATAGAGAAGAAACTAGATCAAGTAGTGGAATTTATAAAAACCTAATTGCGCATTCTGTCGCCATTCGTTTGTCGGTAGGCTTTCATTCTATCGTCGTAAAAGATGAGCAAAACGAAACGATAAAAACAGTAGATATTGAAGTTTTTTGTTTAGAACAAAAAGGAGGTTGCGAAGAAGTCGAAGCAATATTCGATAAAGAAAAAATAGAATTAAAAGCAATAGAAGGCACCGCTCCATTAGAGTTAAATATCCAATCCGAAGATTTATCCTTTTATGATTTTTTTGATAATGGTAAAACCTATCGTGGGAAACTAGAAGCTAGTTCCTATGAGGCTGTTACTGTTTATACTGTTAGTACTACACTAACAAGAGGAGCATCATATTCTTTTACTTGGATAATCAATGATAAACAATACGAAAACCATTTTTCAAGCATATATGATTTAGTAGGAAAGATGAACGACCTTGATAAAGGCGGGAATTGGAAATATAATGAAGCCAACAACTTCATTATTGGAGGCACTACTAATCATTATGCTGCTCTACAACTTTCTGCTAATAAGCAGAACATTATACTTCCCCCAACAGAAGGATTAATAGCTTCTTCTTTAACAATGCTTCTTACTAAAGGTACACATTTAATTGAAGTAAAAGACCGAATTAATAATTGTATCGATAAGATAGAAGTGAAGGTGAAGTAATCCGTGCTGCCTCTTCTTTACCCTCAAAATGAATTTTATACATATGTGAAACACTTATACACGAAACCAGAAGGGAACAAATTAGCTTAGAGCAAGGCGCTCTAAGCTTTTTCTTTTTTGAGAGGTAGTGCGATATTTTTGACTTCTTGTTTTAGATATTTAAAATTTACTTTTTGCTAAAATCCTCTTTGCGGATTTAACTCATCGGATCACTTGGAGTGATCTGGTTAAGATAAAGAAAGCAGATATCAGTAGGTCTATTTTTTCCAGCTTTGTAATTCTATTAAATTACCATCTGGATCTCTGACATATATAAAAGTGATGATTCCAACACCATCTATTTTTCGTTGAGTTAACTCGCCATTTTTATGACCTCCATTTTTTATTATTTCTTTTACTGTTGATGACACATCATCTACTTCAAATGCTATATGACCAAACCCTCTTCGATTTGGTGTAATCCACTCTAGTTTTTCTACCTTTCCATATTGATAGATTTCTAATGTAGGACCATTTTCTCCATAACCAGGTAGCAATAAATGAACTCCTTCTAAACTAGCGTCATTAACTCCTGTTCCTTTTGATAACCATTCACCTTCTTGTTTTCTTAGAGGGGGGACTATTTTACATCCAAATACCTCGATATAAAATTTACTTAATTTTTTCCAATCTTCACTTATGATGTTGGTATGTACGTATTTCATGAATTCAAGTTTGGTTTGTTCATTTGTCTTGCTTAAACAGTCTCTTAGATATCAGCTTTTTTTATTAGGGTGTAAGCCCCAAATAGTATCAAGGTAATATAGACAATAGAAGTAATCATAGCTGTTGTAGGATCAAGGATTAAACTAAAACCAAACTCTTCTGTAAATCCACTTGTTTCCACTCCTATAGGTATTGGTGTCAAATCTTCTAAGGCATTCATCGGTAAAAAATTAATAACTTCACTTCTTGTATAATAGAGTAAAAGCCCTTTTAGTGCCGACTCTAAAAACATGATATAAGCAATATAGAGTAAAACAGATAAGCCTGTTCGTTTAACCAAAATAGAAACCAAAAAAGCAAAAGACATATAACCCATGCACATTAAAAAATATCTGGGCACTAGTTGTATCTCCTGAAATATTTTAGACGAATAGATGGCTTGAGTATGCGTAAATCCATAGGCTAAAGAACAAACACAATAGTAAAGAGTTGCAAATAATGCAATAGTCAAAATCAACATAAACTTTCCTTTAAAGAAATCCATTCGAGTCAATCCTGTAATCACATTTTGTCGAAGTGTCTTAAAGGTGTATTCATTGGTGGTTAGTATAATCACCAAGAACCCTAGAAAGAAAAAACTCAACCAACTCCCAAGGTATGCTAGAAAATTCCAAACAGTTGGAAACATATAAAACATTTCTGAAGAACCTATTTCAGGTGGTAAGCCATTAAGTTGTTTGCCTAGGAGTAACAAACTTGGTAATAGGGTAGCATACAATAGGATAAGCACTTGGAAGGTACGATAGTTTTTAATTTTTTTCCATTCTAAAGAAAGCATATATAATGGATTCATATGTTGATTTTTTGTTTTGTAAAGGAAGAATAAAATAGAATCTTAACGAGTAATTTCTAAAAACTCTGCCTCTAAGCTTTTTTGCTTTGCCAATAGATGTGTAAGTGTAATGCCATTTTGAAAAGCTAATTGATTCAGTTCGGCTGTTGATAAATTTTCATTGACACTCAAAAATAACTTTTGTTGTTTTTCTTCAATGTCGTTTATTCCTGTCACTCGTTCCAATAATGATTTGAGCTTGTTTAAATCATCAGCAGCAATTTCGATGGTAATATCATTGCTGATAATAGCGCCAACTGTTCCTGTTGCTAGTAAGGTTCCGTTTTTTATTATAGCCACATGCGAACATACTTTTTCAACCTCATCGAGAATATGACTAGCCATTATGATCGTCTTATTTTGTTCTGCAATTTTCACAATGGTTTCTCGAACTTCGGCTATTCCTTGAGGATCAAGCCCATTGGTTGGTTCATCAAAAATCAATACTTCGGGGTCGCCGACTAAAGCAGCAGCAATAGCTAGGCGTTGACGCATACCTAAAGAGTACGTTCTAAAGGAAGAGTCTTTACGATGGTCTAGATTCACAAGTCGAAGGAGTTTATCAAAATTTTTTTCCTTAGTTTGCTTAATGTGTGCTACTATTTCCAAGTTTTCTATTGCATTCATATAAGGATAGAAATTGGGTGTTTCGAGCAAGGTGCCGATTTGTTTTCGATTATAAGCGCCGTATTTATTATCAAACCACTCATAACTGCCACTAGTCGGTTTGGTAATGCCTAAAACCATACCCAAGGTAGTTGTTTTACCACTTCCGTTTGGTCCTAAAATGCCATAGATATTTCCTTGTTCTATATCTAAGGAAAGATTATTGACGGCTTGAATTCTTCCGTAGTTTTTGCTAAGATTTTTTATAGATAGTATCGACATTTGATTTTTGTTGAAGATTATTTGATGAAAAAACAACTTTGTTTAAGTTAATCTAGACATAAAAGAAACCATCAAAAGCATGATTGAACTTACGAAAATTGCGAGACGAATAGTTGGTTTCAGACTGTCTATAGTTGTTCCTTCTTTTATAATTATCTTTTGAAAAGATGTAGAAAAAAGCATAAAAAATGATCCAACTAAAATGGAACCCAAAGCTATAAAAAATCCATAACCTATGGATATGTTTTCTTTACTAGAACCATTAATAGTTTCTATAGCACCAATGATAACGAGTATATTCCAAAGTGCTATTGCTCCAGCTACAAATGATTTTTTTAAAGGAAAAATATATTGTTTAGCAATGATTGCCTCATCCTCTTTTGAGATAGTTGGATTGATATTATTTAGAAAACCTGTGTTTTTTATTTTATATATCACATCTTTAGGACTCTTGAACGAGAAAAAGATAATGTTTTTATTATAGTTTTCAACTCGATGAGTTATTTTTATTCCTTGACTTATTATTGGAAACTGTTTGTATATTTTGATTGAGATAATATCCTTTGGCGAAAATGTATATTTTCCAATTATAGATGCATTCAATTCAAGTTTATGTTTATTTACAACCAATTTTACAAAAGGAAAAGAAGCTTTAACCATACCTATTCTTGCTCCTCCTGTTAAGGTAAACTCTTGCATGTTTTCTTGTTTTAGTTTTATCCATATAAATATAATAGCTAAAGACAATGATAACAATATTAATTGATGAAAAGGGATATAATCTAGATGAACAGATGTTAAAACACGATACCACAAAAAAAAAAGCCCATTGTAAGAAACTTACAATGGGCTGATAAAGCTGTCTTGACAGATTTATCTATCTTCCGGGTTAGATTCAGACAAACGGGCATTATCGTAGACATTAATCATCTCTTCTATTTCATACTCTTCTACGACTTTTAAAGGTATTTTTATTTCTAATTCAGGCATATTTTCTTCGTTGTATTCTTCCTCATCATTCAGCATGGTAACTGCAGTTTGAAGAGTAGGGACAGGAGCGGGGCTAATTGCTTCTTCTATTTTTTCTTCGTCGATCAAGTCTAAAAACTCATCAGGATCACTCAATAAGTCAGCTAGTAAATCTTCAGCCATTTTCAACTCTTTATCTCGAATTGCATGTTTATCACTAGCATGTTGTTGGGGTTCATTATCCTCCATTTGAATTTCAAGGACAGTTTCAGCGAGTTCTTCTGTTGGTTCTTTTTCTTGTATTACTGGTTCTTCTACTAGTATATCATTTTGCTGATCAGCTAGAGCAGTGGCTGTTTGAGTTAATTTATTTTGTTTAATAAATAACAAACCAACCATACCAATTAATACGATAGCAGCGACTTTACTCAAGGTATTTAAGTGGCGTCTTAATAATAAACTAAGCGGAAGTTGTTTTTGAATGCCATTCCAAACTTTTTGAGAAGGAACAGCCTCATGGCTTCCTAGTTTATCATTAAATAATTGATCTACATTCGAAGAAAGCGCTCCACGTATTTCTGACCAATTATGCCCATCAGGTCGTTGCTCAAACCCTTCAAAAGTATCTTTGAAATGCTGATCGAAATTGTTATGTTCTATATTTTTCATTAATTGAGGATTACTTTAATGTTTTTAGGGAATGTTGTAAGGTTTCTCTAGCTCTTGCTAATTGCGACTTGGATGTACCAATCGTAATATTCAACATATCTGCTATTTCTTTATGCTTATAACCTTCTATAGCATAAAGGTTAAAAACGGTTCGATAGCCAGTTGGTAATTGTTGAATAACTTTTAGCAAATCTTGCTTAGCTAATAAATCTAATGCAGAACTATCAAAGGTACTTTCACTTATAGCTTCGTTAAGCTCTACATGTAAATGACGATGAAGTGATTTGCGATAGTACTCAATTGCGTTATTAATAAAAATACGCTTGAGCCATCCTTCGAAAGAGCCATCACCTCTAAAACGATCAAGATTATTGAAGACTTTTACAAAACCTTCCTGTAAAAGGTCTTCAGCAGTATGGTAGTCACTTGCGTAACGCAAACATATACCAAACATTTTGGGTGAAAAATAATGATACAACAATTCCTGACAATCTCTATTGCCTGCTATACAGCCTTCGAGAACTCGTTGATCAATAACACCTTGTAACTGAATTGAACTCATAACAGTTGTTGAGTGAAAAAATGGGCACAACATCAAAATGTTTTTTGATGCTTGATTGTACTATTATAACTAGTATTTTAGTACGCTTTGTTTTCAATTATGTTTTGGTTACCAGGGGCTATAAGAAACGAGGATTAAATACTCGTCTCTAAATATTTTTGTAATTTTGCTACAGCTCGTGCTCTATGACTGATCGAATTTTTTTCAGCCGCACTCATTTCAGCAAAACTTTTATCAAAACCATCAGGTACAAAAATGGGATCATATCCGAAGCCATCTTTTCCTGTTTTATCAAAAGCAATTTTACCTTTTACAATGCCTTCAAAGGTTTTTATATCGCCATTTCTTATTAGTGCAATGACGGTTCTAAATTGAGCTTTCCTATTTGTATGATCACCCAGCTTTTGTAAAACTAGATTCATATTGGCATCTGCATTTTTTTCTGTGCCAGCATATCGAGCAGAATACACACCAGGTTCGCCATTCAAACTTTCTATTTCCAAGCCAGTATCTTCCGAAAAGCAATCTACTTTATAATGATCAACAACATACTGCGCTTTTTGTATTGCATTAGCTTCTATTGTCGGATTCGTTTCTGGTAATTCTTCTTCGCAGCCAATTTCTTTTAGACTAACGATTTCCATATAATCACCAATTACCTGACTTATTTCTTTTACCTTATTGGGATTACCTGTAGCAAAGACTAAACGATTTTTCATATTGCTAAATTTTAAGTTTAATCTAAAGCTTATACAATGATTTCAATGAATTCCACAAAGCACCTTTTAGTTGTTTATTTTCTTGTATTGCTGACAGATCATCAGCTACCAAAAAATGACAATTGTTAAATTGAAATGGTTGATATTTTTGAAACTGAAAATTCAATCCAAATTGTTTTGGATGAACACCAAAGAAAAGGACAAACTCTATAGGCGCTTTTTTCTTGATATCAATAAAACGAAAACGCTCTTTTGCATCTGCATTTATAAGAAAGACATCTTTTTGTACATCAACTTTTGCAGCCTGCAGAATTTTTTCGAGAAAAGATTTGAGCTGCTCTACCTCTTTATTCCCTTGGAAGACGACCAAATGTCTAAATTGGTTGCTTTCAGGTATTAAATTTTCATCAGATGTGACAAAGATATCAAAGTCGATATATTGATTGTTAAGAATATTATTTTCTTTTATAGTCATAATGCAAAATAAGTAAGTAAAAAAAACCTTTTTTTAAGTGTCCAGTAGAATAAATGCTAAAATTTAAGTATTTTTGTAAAAACCCTAGATCATGAGTTATAGCATAAAATTAACAAAAACTGAGGAAACTCGTCTAGTCGGAATCGACTTTGATACACTTCCTTTTGGTAAAACATTTTCTGACCATATGTTTATGGCAGATTATATCGATGGTGAATGGACCAATTTGGAGATTAAACCATTTGGAAATTTCTCCATTCATCCTGCTTGTCTTGCCTTACACTATGGTCAATCCATTTTTGAAGGGATGAAAGCATCTGTTGATATCAACGGAAACCCTTTACTGCTTAGACCTGAAATGCACGCTCGTCGCTTGAATGCTTCGGCAAGACGTATGTGTATGCCTGACTTTCCTGAAGATTTATTCATTCAAGCATTACATCAGTTAGTAGATTTAGATCGTGGTTGGATACCACCTTCAAAAGGATCTGCTTTATATATTCGTCCATACATGTTTGCTAATGATGAATTCATTGGTGTACAACCAGGTCAAACGTATAAGATGATCATCTTTACAGGACCAGTTGGACCTTATTATCCAAAACCTGTACGTCTTTTAGTAGAAGAAAAATATGTTCGTGCAGTTGAGGGTGGAGTAGGAGAAGCCAAAACGGCTGGCAACTATGCTGCTTCTTTATTGCCTGCTAAGTTAGCAAAGCAAAAAGGATATGATCAAGTGGTATGGATGGATGCACACGAATTTAAGTATGTACAAGAAGTAGGTACCATGAATTTATTTTTCGTGATTGATGGTAAAGTCGTTACACCGAAACCAACTGGTGCAATTCTTAAAGGAATCACTAGAGATGGTTTTATGACGATTCTGAAAGATAAGGGTATTCCTGCTGAAGAAAGGGATATTAGTATCGACGAAATTGTAGAAGCACACAAAGCAGGAAAATTAGAAGAAATATTTGGCGCAGGTACTGCAGCAGTTGTTGCTCATGTAGCCGATATTACCTACCGAGATTTAACAATGGATCTTCCTCCAATTGAGGATCGTAAAATTGGTCCAATGCTAAAAGTCGAAATTGACGGCTTAAGAGCAGGTACTATTGAAGACACACGTGGTTGGATCGTACCAGTAAAATCTCCAGTAAACGCTTAATAAAAATTAATTACAGTTTCTATAAAAAATCCCTCTATGCAATTTGTATAGAGGGATTTTCTTATAAGATATAGAGGAAAATCACTAACGATGATCCTTAAACCGAATACTGGTCGGTATAGCTTAATTTTTTGCTTCATCGGTAATTTGTTTTCTAATGTTACTAAGAAATTCTTTGGTGATACCAAGATAGGAGGCGATCATATACTGTGGCACACGATGAACAATTTCTGGGTAGGTATCGATAAATAGCAAATATCTTTCTTTTGCAGACATAGAATGATTTCGTACAATTCGCTTCGACATATTTCCATATGCCTTTTGGACAATGAGACGGAAGTACCGCTCAAATTGGGGAATCTCTTCATACAGTTGTTCCATATCATTGTAAGATAATTGAAGAACAGTAGTGTTTTCTAAACATTGAGTATTAAACTCCGCTGGAGTTTGAGTAGTGAAGCTACAAATATCTCCTACCCACCATTCTTCAATTCCAAAGGCTATAATATGTTCGTTTCCATTGTCATCTAAATAAAATGTTCTGACCTTTCCTGATAGAATGAACGTTTGATATTTAGAAACATCTCCACCTTGAACGATGTACTGTCCTTTTAAATAGGTTCTTTTTTTTAGTTTGGCAACTAAAGTAGCTTCTTCATGTTCCGTTAAACTGACTTTCCGTCTAATATGCTTTATAATACGTTCAAATTCCATATTTTTAATTGAAGTCTTTGTATGCTTTTCTAAGAGTATGTTTGAAAATTTTGCAAACTGATTTTCAACGATTTGAGGTTCTGAGTAAGGAATTAAAATAGAATTTAGCGAGCTAAATGAGATTTTCATGCCGACCTCAGGTTCTTAAGGCAAATTAAAGTTAATAGATACTTATCTTGGATAAATATTTTTCTACTAG
>JAHDIP010000180.1:0-8294 GCA_020630735.1 Saprospiraceae bacterium
GGAACAAAAAACAGCCTAATCATGCTAATGCATGGTTAGGTTTTTTTTATGCCCTAAATGGAGTATTGTATTCATTTATTATTAATAAATTAACAATGAAAGTACATTTCTACGATTAACTTTTGAATTTTATGTTAGTAAATTATAATATTTTTAATGAATATTGATTTGTTTAAATATTAAAAAGCTATATATTCGTGTTTATTTAATAATTAAAATTTACAATATTAATGACGTTGAAAAGTAAACAACCCATACTTTTGAATGTTATGCTGTTATTCTGTTTTATGCATTTTAGCAGTACTATCGTTGCACAAGAGTTTAGAGTACAGATTGCAGCCTTTGTGGAAGATGTCCCACTTACATATTTCAAAGATGCTGGATTGAGCGAAGTCTATATGAATACTGACCAAAATAATATTTATCGATATTATGTCGGAAATTTTATGACGCGTATTGAGGCTGAAAAAGAAAAAGAAGCAGTAATAGAAAAGGGCTTTCAGTATGCTCAAGTGATAGATATAGAAGAACAACGAGCGCTTTGTGGAATGCCTTGCCCTTTTTTCTCTTCTACTACAACATTTATGAGTGGTAAGACAGATAACCTATACATTAACTCTATCTTTTTTGGATTTGATAAATCTTCATTAGAATTAGAGGAACGAAAAAAATTGGATAAACTTTATAAATTGTTAGAAAAATCCCCGAATGTTATTGTACAGGTAATTGGGCACACTGATTCAAAAGGGTCTCCTGAATATAATCTAGCTTTGTCTAAAAGACGAGCAAGAGCGGCGAGAAACTATTTAATTGCCAAAGGTCTACCAGCTTATAGAATTAAAACAAAAGTATATGGTGAAGCTGCTCCAGTTGCAATTAATAAAGAAAGAACAGGTAAAGATTCTCCTGAAGGAAGGAAGTATAATAGACGTGTTGTTATTGCAATCTTAAATCCTGAAGGAGGAGTTGTGACGAATACAGATGCTAAAATACCTGTTCCCGAAAATTTAAAAGTTAATGAGAATCCAGTAACTACTCCACAGAAAAAAGAAGAGATTATAAAAAATAGTAACTAAAATTAGTTTTTAATAAAAGAGATCTATTCAAAGAAAACTTCTATGCGCATCGTTTTTTCTTCGGATAAAATTTGTTGTTGAGTATTGTCAATACGATAACCTTTATTTGGAGTATATCGAAGAACTTGGTTAGCAATAGCTATTGGGTTGGAAGAAATATTAGTGATAATTATCTCGGAAGGTTGCTTGTTCAAGAAGTTGATTTCTATTTTTTGAGTTTTTAAACTTTCCTTATTTGCAGAGTACTGTAATTTATTCAGCTCTTTTTGTGCATTGAATGTACTATCTATGGTATATTTATCAATCCATGCATTTTTATTAATATCTGAATTGATAAATACACTTAACTCCTCCTTGTAGTTGAGAATGTCAAAATTATTTTCTTCAACCTTACCATTAAAAGAAATTACTTTTTTTACTTTTTTGATGGTTTTCAATTTCATTATTTCATTGCTAAAAAAAGCTTTAAGATCAAAGAAAGGCTTGGTTTGTTCAATAGAAGTAGATTCTGTTGAGCAAGAAAAACACATACAAAAAATAAGAAACAAGGAAATACGATTCAAAGCTTAATTAATTAAACAGAACGAAAAATTAGAAAATAAGATTTTCACCATCCATAGCTTCAGGTTTTTCAATCTCCATTATCGCTAAAATAGTTGGAGCAATGTCAGCAAGTTTTCCGTTTTTAAGTTTTTTATCACCTCTACGCTTAGTGACATATATACAAGGAACTAAATTTTTGGTATGAGCAGTATGAGGCGTTCCATCTTCATTTATCATAAAATCAGAATTCCCATGGTCAGCAATAACGATAGCAGCATAATCTTTTTGCATGGCATTACTTAGTAATTTTTGCAAACATTCGTCTACAACTTCTGCTGCTTTTACTGCGGCATCAAAAACACCAGTATGACCGACCATATCCGTATTGGCATAATTCAAACAAATGAAATTAGGTTGTCGAGCATTCATTTCTTTTATAATAGTATCTGTCAATTCATAAGCACTCATTTCGGGTTTGAGATCATAAGTTGCCACTTTGGGAGATGGAATCATTATGCGATATTCATCTTTAAATTCTTTTTCACGACCACCAGAAAAAAAGAAAGTAACATGCGGATATTTTTCGGTTTCAGCAATCCTAACTTGCGTTTTGCCATTACGTTCTAGTACTTCACCAAGTGTATCCTTTATATCTTCTTTATTGAAAATAACCTCTACATTTTTGAATGTTTCATCATAACGAGTCATCGTTACATAACGCAAATTTAATTTTTGCATATCATAGTCAGACATATCTTCTTGTGTCAACACTTGAGAAATCTCACGAGGTCTATCTGTTCGGAAATTGAAACAGATCAAAACATCATCCTCTTTTATAGTAGTCAGAATTTGTCCTGTATCATTTGTACAAATGAGAGGTGTTAAAAACTCATCGGTTAATCCTTTTTCATAACAAGCTTCGATAGCAGAAGGAATATCATTTATTTTTTCTCCTTCTCCTTTTACCATTAAGTCGTAGGCAAGTTTTATGCGTTCCCATCGCTTATCTCTATCCATTGCATAATAGCGTCCACAAACAGATGCTACTTTAGGATGTTTACCTTCTAAATATTTAAGCAAATCTTTCATGTACTCAACTCCACCTTTTGGGGCAGTATCACGACCATCAGTAAAAGCATGAATGAAAACATTTTCTAAACCTTGTTCTTCGGTAATCTCACAAAGAGCTTTAAGGTGATTGATATGAGAATGGACTCCACCGTCAGAAACCAAGCCCATCAAATGAACATGTTTATTATGCTCTTTAGCATAAGCCAGAGCTTTTAAAAGTGTTGGATCTTGGTGTAGTGTTTTTTCTCGAATAGCTTTATTAATGCGGGCAAGTTCTTGATAGACAACTCTACCAGCACCGATATTTAAGTGACCAACTTCCGAGTTACCCATTTGACCTTCAGGCAACCCAACTTCTTCACCGAAGGTAACAAGCTCGGCATTTGGATAGTTTTTATAAAGGCTATTGATAAAGGGAGTATTAGCTTTGGAGATGGCACTAACCTCTGGCTTCTTTCCGTGTCCCCAACCGTCGAGGATAATAAGCATGACATTCTTTTGCATAGGGAACAAAATTACTATTATTTAAGGCTAAAAAAGCGTTTTAGGCAGTAATTTTATTTACTTAATTTCGATAAAACTTCTTCTGAAAAGTAGCTTTTTCTAAAACGATAATACTATTTAATGCATTTTGCATCGTATCGCTTTAAGCGTAAACAGTGAAGTTGTTTAAGAATGTGTTCTGAGCTTAGTTCTAGAAATCAATGACTTACAACTAAGCCATCAATTCATTTTTAAACAACTTCAGTATATGTTTTGTGCCTTTTTCGAATTTTTCCGTTAAAAATATGTACCTTTTAAGATAATTTATATTAGAAATAGAACGTTATCCAAAAGAGAAGGTATCTAAGCAGTTATGCTTAATTTATCTAATCTATTGAAAATCAGGTGTTAAAACCTGTTAAAATAGGGGTTTACAAGTTAAAGTGAACCAAAATTACTTGACAAGCGTAGATATATCAAGTAGCTTTGTGTTAAGTTTTATTTCTGGCATAAAGTTAGAACTAAATTTACAAACAAAATTTTTTACCCATGAAAACTCTAATGTTAATGTTTGTATTGGCATCGAGTGTTATTACAGTTAATCCTAGTTTAACTGGCATATCCAAGGCTATTAGTAGTGGCGATGTAGAAACATTGTCGTCTTATTTTGATGAAAGCATCGAAATTGCAATTCTTGATGATGAAGATTTTTATGATAAGGATGAAGCGAAAGAAGTCATTAAAACTTTTTTCAGTAAAAATAAACCGAAATCCTTTTCGCAAGTACATCAAGGAACTTCTAAAGGCAAAGACTCGAAGTACAGTATTGGAAACCTCGTTACATCAAATACCTCTTATCGGGTATATCTGTATATGAAGGTGAACAATGGCAAGTACGTTATTCAGGAAATGCGAATAAACAAAGAGTAGTATAAACTACTTTTTTAAAATATTATGGGAGTGTTCTACAAAGAGCACTCCTTTTTTATTTTTGGGAGCCTAGTACACCCATACCAAAAAGTGCAAAATCATATTGAACAGGATCAGTTGCTGAAAATAACTTGAGATTTTCGGTTAATTCCACTACAGATTTCCAATCAGTTTGCTTACGTTTGAGTAAGCCATAATGGCGTGCTACTCGATCAACATGTACATCGAGAGGTATAAGCAATTGTTTAGGCTTTATTGTTTTCCATAGACCAAAATCAACGCCCTTTTTATCTTTTCGAACCATCCACCTTAAAAACATATTTAGCCGCTTACAACTTGAATTTCGAACTGGTGTAGAAACATGCTTTCTCGTACGATGTGGCGCATGAGGTAAGGAAAAAAAAAGTTCATGAAATCCTATCAAGCCTTTTTCTGTATTAATATCTTTATTCGTCAAATGTTGACTAAAGGCTGTTTCAAGCGAATCATGTTGTTGATAGTACCATTGGAAAAATTCTAAAAAATACAAGGTGTCTGTTGCTTGAAAGGTGCGATGTTTGAAATTTAGGAAAGCTTTACGATCTTTTTCCTTGTGATTAACCATAAAATCGTGTGGCGACCCATCCATTAGCTCTACCAACTCGTTTGCTTTATTGATGATTGTTTTGCGAAGCCCCCAAGCCATCATAGATGTCCAGAAGCCCATTATTTCGATATCTTGTAATTTTGAGAATTGGTGAGGGATGCAGATAGGATCGTTTTCAATAAAATCTTTATGATTATATTGTTGAACGCACTTATCCAATAATGCTTTTAGTTGGTCATGTTGCATGAATGTCGTTTTGTCATTTACTAAACAAATGTCAGCTACTTGGCGTAGCAGCTATAAATTAAAAGAAATCGTTAGGTTTGTAGAACAATTTATCAAAATATAAAATAATATATTTATATTTGACTTGAAATGACAGCAACACTCACATACACATTAGTATTAGCAGCAATTTTTATAGGACGAAAAGCAATTAATTCAATAGAGGATATAGCAAAATAATTATTTTAATATTACCCTCTTTATACAGCAATTAAACGTAAACAACTTCTCCAAGTCCTATTCAAAATGCCTTTGGGTTTACTCAAAGGGTTTACTGTAGTATACATTTAACTTATCTATTCAGGTTTATTATACATCTTGAATTTACCTATTCCTATGCGTTGAAGAAAGTGATTGAATGAAACTCTCAAAACGCCTAATCCATACGTTACACTCCTAGAAAAATTGATAGAAGATGCTTCTTCGAAATACTTCGTCGGGCAAGAAACTTCAGCTATCGGAAAATCTGCATAAATGATTTGTGATAGCATTTCATTATCAAATACAAAATCATCAGAGTTCTGATTAAAGTTGATACCCATTAATACTTCTCTACTAAAAGCTCGGTAGCCTGTATGATATTCTGAAAGCTTATGATTCACTAGTATGTTTTGAGTAAAAGTAAGTAGACGATTGGCGATGTATTTGTACATAGGCATCCCTCCGTCTAGCGCTCCTTTTCCTAAAATACGAGAACCCAATACGACATGAAATAGTTCGTCGCCGATGATATTTACCATGGCAGGTATTAATTTGGGCGTATATTGGTAGTCGGGATGCAACATAATAACGATGTCACCACCCAATTCTAATGATTTGTTGTATAATGATTTTTGATTTCCTCCATAGCCTTTATTCTTTTCGTGAACAATGACATGGTCAATTCCTATTTCTTTGGCAAGCTTAGAAGTATCATCACTACTAGCATCATCGCAAAGAATAACCTCATCAACTAAATCGAAAGGAATTTCACGATAGGTCTTTTCTAAAGTCAATGCTGCATTATAAGCAGGAAGAACTACAATAACTTTTTTACCTTTATACATAACTTGATAGATTGTTAAGTTTACCTAGTCTGGTAATTTTCAGCAAAGATATATATTTCAACTATAATGCCTAAATCTTTCAACATTCAAGTTATATTTCGATATTCACCTTATTAATGTTAACAAAAAGGAGAACTTATGTCAACACAATCAAGATCCTTCAAATGGTTAAAACGAATAGGTATTCTATTCGCTCTCTTATTCGGACTTTTAATGATTCTTTATTTTATTTATAACGAGCCAAAGCCTACAGCTGTGGCTAGTGCTGATGCCGACGCTCTTGCACAAAAAATGCTAAAAGCTGTAAATAGCGAAGCATGGGACTCTACTACTTATTTGCAATGGACATTTAAAGGAGTACATAGTTATCTTTGGGATAAAGAACGAAATTATGCACAGATTACTTGGGGAGAATATAAGGCTCAATTGCGTCTAGATGATGTAGATGGTAAGGTTTGGAAAAATGATGTTGAACTAACAGGGGATGAGGCTAAAAAAGAAATTCAAAAAGCTTGGGGCTATTGGTGTAATGATTCCTTTTGGTTCAATGCTGTAGTGAAGGCATTTGATAAAGGAACATCAAGAAGTATCGTAAAGCAAGATGATGGAAGCGATGCTTTGATGGTAAGTTACGAATCAGGTGGAGTAACACCTGGTGACTCCTATCTTTGGATTTTGGATGAAAATGGTTTACCTAAAAGTTGGAAAATGTGGGTGTCTATTATTCCTGTGGGAGGAATGGAATTTACATGGGAAGATTGGAAAACGCTAGAAACAGGGGCGAAGATTTCTACCTTGCATAAAAGTTCAGCATTAGACTTAGATATCTCGAATATTAAAGGAACGGCAAGTCTTTCTGCCTTTGGGTTGAACGAAGATCCATTTAGTGCGATCAAAAAATAGAGAATGATGATACAACGAAGATTAGGTCATTCTGACTTGAAAATAAGTCCCATCGGTTTAGGCTGTTGGCAATTCTCTGAAGGCAATAGTATTACAGGTAAGTATTGGACGGTACTGGATGAACCTACAACTAATGCTATTGTACAAACGTCGCTTGATGGTAATATCTCTTGGTTTGATACAGCAGAGGCTTATGGTTGGGGAAAAAGTGAAGCAGGCTTAGCAAGAGCATTGAAAGCTGCAAAGCAAAAAGATGGTGATGTGCTCATTGCGACTAAGTGGTTTCCGATTTTGCGAAGAGCAAAGTCGATTACAAAAACGATTGATAAACGTATTAAGCATTTAGATGGCTTCTCTATTGATTTGCATCAAATACATTCTCCAATAGGTTCTTTTTCTTCACATGTACGTCAGTTGGAAGCGATGGTCGAATTGGTAAAGGCGAAAAAAATAAAAACGATTGGAGTGAGTAATTTTTCTGCTCAGCAAATGGAAAAAGCGTTTCGATTTTTAGAGAAAAAAGGATTACCATTGGTCTCTAATCAAATCAAATATAGTTTGCTTGAGCGTAAGGTAGAAGCACAGGGCATCATTCAGATGGCAAAAGATTTAGGGGTGACCATTATAGCATATTCGCCTTTAGCACAAGGACTCTTGACAGGGAAATTTCACGAGAATCCAAATTTGATTAAAGAGCGTAGTGGCCCTCGAAAACGAATGAAGGCTTTTTCTAAAAAAGGGCTAGAAAAAAGCTTGCCTGTAATTAATGCACTTCGAGAGATTGCTAAAAGATACGATGCTACGCCTGCCCAAGTTGCTTTACGGTGGCTTTTACAGTATCATAATGATACTGTTGTCGTTATTCCTGGCGCAACGAAGGTAAGTCATGCAGCACAAAATGTAGGAGCTATGCAGTTTGAATTAACCACTGAAGAACTGAAAACATTAGATGATATTTCTAAAGCTTATTTGTAGACTTATCTGAAATAAAAAATCCCAATTCAAATGAACTTCGAATTGGGATTTTTTATACTTAGTATTAAGGTTTAAAAACCACGCATTAGATAAGATTCTCCATCCACTTCAAAAGTGGAGACCTTATTCTTACCTGTTAGATACAGATAAAATTCACCTTTCTTTGTTTGTAAGGCAATCTGATATTTTTCGGCATTTACACTAGCTTCTTCATCTTCACGCCAGTCAGATTTTACGATAGGGTATTCTGTCACTTTATCTTCAACAGTACCATCATTATAGTGAAGGATAGAACGTACACTAACGAAATATTCTTTTACAATTTTTATTTTCTTTTTCACTTCTTCTTCCTCTTCGTCCATTTCTTCATCACTATCTTCATCACTATCTTCATCA
>JAHDIP010000180.1:8394-10929 GCA_020630735.1 Saprospiraceae bacterium
TCTTCATCACTATCTTCATCACTATCTTCATCAGCACTTTCATCGACTAGTTCTTCTTCGACTTCTTCAACCTCTTCGACAATTTCTTCCTCAGCAGATTCTATGTTGTCCACCATTAATTCCTCTTCAACCTCGTTCTTATTTTTCTTCTTTTTCCGTTCCTTCTTGGGTTTTGTTTTATCAATAATGGTTATTTTTTCGATAAAAGTAATACTTGTACTATCTTCTACCTGTAAACGTTCTTGGACACCTGAACCATGCTGGATTCGTAAAAATGGATAGATCGTTTTTCCCCAAAGACTATCTAGTTCTTCTATTTCCAATTCTCCTCTATCTGTGAAAAAGGTTTGCTCTTTTTCTTCTATACGTTTTGGTATTTCAGGAAGGAAGAATATAATTTCCTTTTCTTTATTGGAACGTTTAAAAACAAGTGCATCTACATATCGTTCCTTTGTCAAGATAATTTTTAAGTGCCCTTGGATAGTAGGGTCACGGGCATTCATAAGCATCAGCTTAAAACCATATTCTTGTGGGTTAATATTATTGATACTATAAACCCCTTTTAAGTCTCCACCCGATACATATAAATTATTGGTCGTTACTCCAAACGAATACGAACCCGCAGGCAAATCCTGATCAGAGACGTTTGGTATCTCCATTTTATTAGGAGTAAAGTGATAACCTGCCAGATCGGTAGGGTCATAAAATTTTCTATCTGACATATAGCTGTACTTTTCTTGTGCTTGTACAGCAATGACAAAAAGTAAAAATAAGAACGTAAATTTGATTTTCATTGTTCTTCAATTTTAATGATTAAGATCTTGTAATCCGAATTATTGAACAGTTTCTTTTCTGTAAATATTGTATGTTATCCGACTATATCTTTTTGTTAACAATCGCTAAAATTTCTTTCTCTAATTTATCTGCTTTTTTGATCAATTGCTTGCCTTCTTTTAACGTTTTTGTAACAAACTTTTTATCCTGTAAGCTGCCAGCATTGATTTTTACATTCAAAAATGCGCCATGAATAGCCGCTCTTGCACAAAGAGCGCCAACACCAGCATCGGTTACAGAATTGGGGTTACCTGTTTCTGCCATTGCTTTGATGAGATCAAAACTTTGGAGGGAAAGCTCCATAACTTTGTAAGGAACTTCAATGGCATATTTGGTGGCAGCTTGAATGGCTTCGCTTCTAGTCGCTTTTTCATCCTCTGTTCCTTTGGGTAAGCGAAAAGCATCCATAATGGCATTAAAAGAGTTGGTATCTTCGTCTACTAGTTGCAATAAGACATCTTTAAGTTGTTGCCCTTGTTCTGCCCAGTCGGAAAATTCTTCCCAACGCTCATCCCAGCCTCTTTTGTGAGCAGATAAATTAGCAACCATAGTAGCCAGTGATACACCTAGAGCACCCACATATGCGGAGATAGAACCACCACCTGGGGCAGGACTTTCAGAAGCCGTTTCATTAGCAAATGCTGGTAAATTCATGTCCAATAATGATGCCGTATTAGTCTCGTTTAATTGGTATTCGATGATTTTTTTCTGTGGATCAAAAGGAGCTAATTCGTCTAAACCAAGTGACTTTATGGCAATTTTTATTAATTCATCTTCAGCAATACCAACAGATCTGTTTTGCTTTTTCAAGAAATATCGACCTGCGTCTAACATCACTTTAAGTGGAACTAAACCAACCAATTCGGAACCAGTTACACGTAATCCTCTTTTATTTGCACTCTTACAAGTTTCTTCAAAAACGATATGCAAAGGCGTAATGTTAACATTCGTCAAATTCATCGAAATTTGGGCAATCCCATATTCTTCGATATACCACCCAATTCCTTTTACTGATTTACAGGCACCAGGAGTCCGCAGCGGATTCCCTTTTTTGTCCTTCATAATCGTTCCAGTAATCGGATTCCCTTTTCGTTTGATTCTACCTTTTTCTCGTACATCAAAAGCGACAGAGTTGGCACGACGAACAGAAGTGGTATTGAGGTTGACATTATAGGCAATTAAAAAGTCACGAGCACCAATAACTGTTGCACCAGCTTTAGGGTTAAATTTGGCAGAACCGTAATCAGGTTTCCATTCGGGCTTCGTTAGTTTTTCTGGTAAAGCTTCATATTCTCCAGCACGAATAGTTGCCAGATTTTGTCGTTCTGATTTTGTCGCTGCTTCTTCATACATATAGAAAGGAATATCTAATTCCATTCCTGCACGTTTTCCTAGTTTATGAGCATACTCAACGACTTCTTCCATTGTGATATTAGAAATCGGGATAAGCGGACAAACATCGGTAGCTCCCATACGAGGATGCTCTCCTTTATGTTTACTCATGTCGATTACCTCACTAGCTTTTTTTATCGCTAAAAAGGCGGCATGAATAACAGGTTCAGGTTCTCCTACAAAAGTGACCACCGTTCGGTTCGTTGCTTTACCAGGATCAACATCCAGCAATTTAACACCTTCGACACTTTCGATTTCATCTGTTATTTGTTTGATGATAGATAAGTCCTTGCCTTCACTAAAATTAGG
>JAHDIP010000180.1:11029-12661 GCA_020630735.1 Saprospiraceae bacterium
CATAATCAATCACTTTATTATTTAAACTAATTCTACATAATAAAATGATTTATACACTATTGTTGCCAAAGTGCTAAAGGGCGATATTTATAGTAGAATACAAAGGATATAATCGTTTTATTCATCAAAATATAAAAGCATGAAACCCATCTATTTTTTATTACTTGCCAGCTACTTAATCATTGGTGGTACCTGTGCCTATATCAAGAAAACAAACTACAATTTTGAACGCCCAAGAAAAACCATTAGCGTCAAGTCTACTAAGGAAAAAACGGATAAGAAGGTAGCGAAAAATCCTAAAATTTTATTAGGCAAAACATTATTTAAAAACAATTGTGCAAGTTGCCACAATCGAAACATGAAAGATAAGCTAATTGGGCCAGCTCTTGGTGGAGTAGAAGAACGTTGGAGTGATTTTCCTAAAGAAGATTTGTATAGCTTTATTAGAAATAATCGAGCACTTTATGCAGCAGGTCATCCACGTGCAAAACTCCTTATTGATAAGTGGAAACTTGTAATGAACGCTTTTCCGAATTTGAAGGACGACGAAATAGAAGCGATACTGCTGTATATTGATGATACGGACAACAAGTGAGAAGCGATTAAGAAAATTGTAAGAGAGAAAGTATTAATTCAAGTAGTAAATTTTTAACTTGTGAGTTGAGTACAAACATCAACCACATGAGAATTCTATACACCCTTGCTTTTAGTTTCTTGCTCCTTGTTTCTTGTAAAACAGTAGAGCCCGTAAAAGATATTTCTAGCGCAACATCTTCCCTTTCTAAAAATGGAATAAAGAAGAAATATAAAGGCTTCTTTAATTTTTGGTGGGATAAACAAGAAGGAAAAGTTTGGCTAGAAATAGATAAACTAAATACAGAATTTTTGTATGTCAATTCTTTGGCAGCAGGAGTAGGCTCTAATGATATTGGACTAGACAGAGGGCAATTGGGCGACTCAAGAGTTGTCAAGTTTGTACGAACAGGACCAACAGTTTTACTTATTGAACCGAATTATAAATATCGAGCAGTAAGTGATAATGAAGATGAAAAACGCTCAGTCGAAGAAGCTTTTGCTCAGTCAGTTTTGTGGGGCTTTAAAGTGGTCTCTGAAAATGGCAACAGCATTACCGTCGATGCTACTGATTTCTTGATGCGTGATGCTCATGGCGTTGCCGAAACATTAGAACAAAATAAGCAAGGCGAATATAAATTAGAAACCAGTCGTTCTGCTATCTATTTGCCGCAAACTAAAAACTTTCCAAAGAATACTGAATTTGAAGCGACTCTTACCTTTACAGGAAAAGCTAAAGGGAGTTATATCCGTTCGGTAACGCCTAGTTCGGATGCCGTGACTGTTCGCCAACATCATTCTTTTGTAGAATTGCCTGATAAAGATTATAAGCCTCGAAAACTTGATCCACGTTGTGGTTATTTTGGAATCAGTTACCAAGATTATGCCACGCCCATAAATGAGCCTTTAGTCAAACGGTTTATTCTTCGTCATCGCTTGAAGAAAAAAAATCCTTCAGCAGCAATAAGCGAAGCTGTTGAGCCTATCATTTATTATGTCGATAGAGGAGCACCAGAACCGATTCGATCGGCATTGATAGAAGGTGCTTCTTGGTGGAAT
>JAHDIP010000008.1:0-42991 GCA_020630735.1 Saprospiraceae bacterium
CTGTGAGAGGGATAAAGTTAGAGAGAAATTTCTCTAACTTTACCCTACTCGATTTCAAATTATTATAATCTAGTTATTAGCAGCTACCGAAAAGTAATTGATAATTTTCTCTGCTAATTCTAGTCCAATATTTGTTTGAGCCTGACCAGTAGAAGCACCGATATGAGGCGTCAACGAAATTCTTGGATGTTCTAGTAACGCTTTTCTAGGAGTCGGTTCATTTTCAAAAACATCTAATCCCGCAGCGGCAACTTTTCCATTTTCTAATGCTTGCAATAGAGCATCTTCATCAACTGTTCCACCACGAGCGGCATTGACTAGTATCACGCCATCTTTCATTTTTGAAAATTCAGCAGTACTTAATAGTGCTTTTCCTGTAAATGGAACATGAAGGCTGATGTAATCGGCAGTTTGGAGCATTTCATCCATAGAAACGACATCTAAGCTTACTTCAATAGTAGGCGCATCTGGGTAGTAAAGATCTACACCAATCGTAGCTTCTTTGATCATTAAATCAACAGGCATTACTTTCATGCCTAGGCCTAAGGCGATACGAGCAGTTTCTTGACCGATACGACCAAAGCCGATAATTCCTAAAGTCTTTCCACGTAATTGGATACCTTTAGAGTATGATTTTTTCAATTGTTTAAATTCTGTATCTCCTTTAGAAGGCATATCTCTGTTGGCTAAATGTAAAAAACGAGAAAGACCAAATAAATGTGCAAATACTAATTCTGCAACAGACTCAGATGAAGCAGCAGGCGTATTAATTACTTGAATACCTTTGCTCTTCGCATAATCAACATCAATATTATCTAAACCTACACCACCACGAGCGATGATTTTTAAGTTTGGACATTGGTCAATTAATTCTTTGCGAACTTTGGTTGCACTACGAACACAGATAACATCGTAGTTAGGTAATTCTTTTGGTAAATCTTCTTGAGAAACTTTTTCTGTACTTACTTGATAACCAGCTTCTTCTAATTGTTTTTTTCCATCAGGATGGATTCCGTCGTTTACGAGGATCTTGATCATTAGGAATATTTTTATATGTTTTTGAAAAGAAAAGGCAAAGTAAGTACTTTTTGGGGAGGAATGCCAGTTTAAAGCATTAAAAAAATTTAATATATTATGACCTAATGGTATTCGGTTTTAGGATTGTCATTATCTGTATTTCTAAAACAATACTCGATATAACAAACTATTACAGAGGGAAACGACTATAGCAAGACCTAAAGCCCACCAAAAACTTTGCACTCGAAAACCTTTCATAAATCGAGCAGCCAATAAAATAATGAGGGCATCTATTGCAAAACGAATAAGGTCTAAAGAAAAAACATTAAACATGTCTAAAAAAGAACCTATTGTTGCATTTAGAAAAGAAAGAATAACTGCAAGAATACCTGCTCTAGTAAAATCATCTAAATGAATTCCAGGCATATATCGAGCGGCTACAAATAACGAGACCGCAGAAAGTATCAAATGAACAATCATGCCTCCAGAAGAAGCCATTGCGATTGTATCCAAAAGCAAAAGAGTATTTAGTAATTCCATAATAGTAAAGCTGCTTAGTTCTCGGCTTTAAGGGCTTTCAATTCTTTTTTTAATTGGATGTTTTCTTCGTATAAATCATCATTCCGTTTTTGACAAGTAGATAATTCTTCGCTTAACCTGTCAGTTTTAGTGTCTGATTTAGGCGTATCGTCTTGTTTAACTTGTTCAGTTTGATCACTTTTTCCGAAAAGGCCTTTAAGCGTTTGAACACCATCTTCACCATTGATGTAAGATGCAGCAAAAAAAGCAAGTGGTGTTGCTATAAGGAGAAAGATAAAAAATCGAGCAAAGCCCGTCATTCTTGGTTTAGCCATAATTGAAATTTTTTATACCATCAAATGTAATACTCTAAATGCTTTTTTTCCTAAAAAAACGATTGATTAGTCCAAATATTAGACGAGTATCGGAAAAAGATATCATATAATATAATTCTTTATTATGAGTTCGTTACTTTTGTTGACAAAAATGTACAAAAATGAATGAAGCATATATATTTGATGCCGTAAGAACGCCTAGAGGAAAAGGTAAAAGGGAAGGAGCTCTCTATCAAGTGAAACCTATCCATTTACTTGCAGCTACGCTTAATGCAATTAAAGAGCGAAATCAATTAAATACGAAAGAAATAGATGATGCTGTGATTGGTTGTGTTACACCTGTCAATGATCAAGGAGCAAATATTGCTAAAGCTGCATTATTGTATGCTGGGTGGGATGAAGGTGTAGGCGGTATGCAAATTAATCGTTTTTGTGCCTCAGGACTAGAAGCAGTGAATCTTGCAGCTATGAAAGTTCGCTCTGGTTGGGAAGATCTAGTGGTTGCTGGAGGAATCGAAAGTATGAGTCGAGTACCACTAGAAAGTGATGGCGGAGCCTTAATGTTTGATCCTGAAGTGCAAAATAAGGTTGGTTATATTCCTCAAGGAGTAGCAGCGGACCTCATCGCAACGATAGAAGGATTTGATAGAAAACGAGTAGATGCTTATGCTTTACAATCTTATCAAAGAGCAAATTTTGCCTATGAAAATAACTACTTTGAAAAATCAATAATTCCTATTCATGATAAAAATGGCTTAGTCTTATTGGATAAAGACGAAGAACTTCGACCAAATACCAATCTTGATAAACTGTCAAAATTAAATCCTGCTTTTGCTGAAATAGGAAGTTGGGGATATGATACGATGGCCTTGAATAAGTACCCTGTCGTAGAACGTATAGAACATGTACATACCGCTGGTAATTCCTCAGGGGTTGTCGATGGAGCTTCTTTAGTATTGGTTGGAAATAAAGAAAAAGGAGCAGCATTAGGACTAAAGCCTCGAGCTAGAATATTGTCCATAGGTGCCTTAAGTACAGAGCCTACCATTATGTTACAAGGTCCTGCGCCTGCTGCCCTAAAAGCACTTAAAAGAGTAGGCATGACTCCAAAAGATATTGAACTTTGGGAAATGAATGAAGCTTTTGCCGCTGCTGTTTTAAAGTTCCAACAAGATATGGATATCAGCGACGACATCTTAAATGTAAATGGCGGAGCGATTGCTATGGGGCACCCAATGGGTGCTACTGGGGCTATGTTACTTGGAACACTTTTAGATGAAATGGAACGCCGAGATTTGTCAGTAGGCTTAGTAACAATGTGTGTGGCAAGTGGTATGGGCGTAGCAACTATTTTAGAACGGATTTAAGAATCACAGCATATGATAAACTATAAAAAAGATACCGATAAGATTGTCACCTTGACCTTAAATATGGCTGGTCGAAATATCAATATTATCAATCACGAAATAGGTAAAGCATTTATTCCTGTCGTAAAACACTTGAAAGCAGAAAAAGCAAAAGGAGAGTTGAAAGGAGTAATCATTACTTCTGGTAAAAAGACCTTCTTAGCGGGTGGAGATCTCGACTATTTGATGAGTGCAAAAGATGCAGAAGAAATTTATAACTTTTCTCAAAAGCTCGAATCTTTTTTTAAGGATTTAGAAAGCCCAGGTGTTCCAGTAGTAGCGGCTATAAATGGTACTGCTTTAGGAACAGGATTCGAAATGGCTTTAGCTTGCCATCATCGTATTGTCATTGATGATCCAAAAATACGATTAGGTCATCCCGAAGTTACCTTAGGGTTGATGCCTGGTAGTGGAGGTGTTATTCGTTTATTATGGGGCTTGGGTTTAGAACAAGCTTATCATGTTCTGACAGATGGTCGACGTTATACACCTAATGAGGCTCTAAAAGTTGGAATCGTAGATGACATAGCAAAGGATGAACACGAAATGCTCGAAAAAGCAAAGATATGGTTGATGAAAACGAATGAAGGCCGACGTCCTTGGCATAGTGAGGGCGGAACGATTCCTCATGGTACAGCTAGAGATAAAAACATTGCTCAAATCATTCGTAAGATTGCAGCAGAATTGATGCATTATACCCACAATAATTATCCAGCAAAACAAGCTATCCTCAATACCTTAGTAGAAGGATCGAAAGTAGATTTTGATACAGCTACAAAAATTCAAAGTCGAAATTTTACCAATTTAGTTTTAGGGAAAGAATTTCGAAATATGGCAAAAGCCTTCTGGTTTGATTTCAACGAAATAAAAAGTGGTGGAAATAGACCTAAAGGATACGGGAAATTTAGACCTAAAAAAATTGGTATTATTGGAGCAGGTACAATGGGGTCTGGTATCGCTTTAGTATCGGTAATGAGAGGACTAGAAGTGATCATAAAAGATATTTCGAAGCCAGTAGCAGATAGAGGCAAAAGTTATGTAGAGAAAAAACTGAGAGAATATATAGATAGAGGTAGAGTGTCAGAAACGGAGAAAAAGATGATGCTGGATAAGATTACGACTACAGAAAATTCAAAATCATTTGAAGATTGCGACCTTGTTATCGAAGCCGTTTTTGAAAACGAGTTAGTTAAATCAAAAGTAACTCAAGAGGCCGAAGAGCATATGGATGAGTATTCACTTTTCGGAACCAATACCTTATCGATACCTGTATCTAAATTAGCTAAAGCATCTAATCGACCTGAAAATTATGTTGGCTTACATTTCTTTCCTCCTGTAGATGAAGTTCCCTTAGTAGAAATTGTACAAGGTGAAAAAACATCAGATGAAACGATTGCTAGAGCCTTCGATTTTGTTAAACAAATCCGAAAAATTCCGATTATAGTAAAAGACAACTGGGGATTTTATGCAGCTCGTGTGCAAAATACTTTTATCTTAGAAGGTATCACTTTACTGCAAGAAGGATATACACCAGCATTGATTGACAATATTGGTATTCAAGCAGGTATGCCCAAAGGAGCTTTAGAACTGGCAGACGAATTATCTTTAGAAATTATCTTGAAGTACGAGCAGCAAGCTGCCGAGCATTATGGTGCCAAATATATTCAACATCCTGCTGTAAAAGTATTGGACAAAATGATCAATGAATATAAACGAACAGGTAAAAAAAGAAAGGCTGGTTTTTATTCTTATGACGAAAATGGCAATAAGCAGTTGTGGGAAGAACTAACCGAACATTTTCCAACGACTCAGTGTAATTACTCAAGAGAGGAAGTAATTGAACGAATGTTATTTGCTCAAGTCCTAGAAGCTGTTTGGTGTTACCAAGAAAAAATTATTCGTTCTGTAGCTGAAGGAAATTTAGGTAGTATACACGGTTGGGGTTTTCCGCCATACAAAGGTGGCGCCTTTCAGTACATCAATGATTATGGCGTCGATACTTTTATCGAAAAATGTCAGATGTATGAAAAAGCACATGGTCAACGATTTTCTGTACCAAAAATATTATTGAAGAAAAAAGGAACAGGAGAGTTGATAGAGTAGTTTTGCAACGACAATAAAAATTAAAATCAAAATGAAAAAACTAATCTTTCTCTCTATACTTTGTATATACTTAATTACAATTGTTGATGCTCAAACAATCAAAGTAGAACCCTATCTTCAAAATGCCTCTCCAAATTCTATTTTTATTATGTGGGAAACAGATAGCGGTGACGAAAGTATAGTAGAGTGGGGGTTAACAGAAAATTTAGGGAATACTACGATAGGAACAGCTTTTCAGAGTTCTGGAAATTCAAGAATTCATGAAGTAAAACTAGAAGGACTCCAACGATTCACCAGATACTATTATCGAGTAAAAACCGAAAATAGTACTTCTGAAATCTATAAATTTAAAACACCTCCATTTGCAAGCGATGAAGAATCATTTCGCATCATTGCTATGAGTGATATGCAACGAGATTTTACCCAACCTGATAAATTTGAAGAAATTGTACAAGATGGAGTGATTGACTATATTCAAACAACAACTGATGGCGAACTATCGGACAATATCGGACTAGTACTTATACCAGGTGATTTGGTGGATGTAGGTATTATTTATACCCAATGGGAAAATACTTTTTTTGATCCTGCTCATGGATTATTTAACGAAGTGCCACTTTATCCTGTACCTGGAAATCATGAATTAAACACGGATTATTTTTATCAATATTTCAATCTACCTCAAAATGGGACAATAGGTTTTGAAGAACATTGGTGGCACAAAGATTATGGTAATGTTCGAATTATAGGGTTAGATTCAAATAGTCCCTATGACTCACAAGAACAGTTAGATTGGTTTGAAGAAGTACTAAACTCAACTTGCGAAATGGATTCTATAGATTTTGTATTTGCCCAATTGCATCATCCGCATAAATCAGAATTATGGTTAGCTGGAGAATCCGATTTTACAGGAGAGGTGATTACATTATTAGAAACATTTACGACAAGTTGTGGCAAACCAAGTATTCATTTTTTTGGACATACACATGGTTATTCTCGCGGACAATCACGTGATCACAAACACCTTTGGGTAAATGTTGCAACGGCTGGTGGTTCTGTAGACAACTGGGGAGAATTTGCTCAGTTTGATTATGATGAGTTTTCTGTTTCACAAGACGAATATGGTTTTGTTTCGGTGGAGGTAACGGCAGGTGATAATCCTGAATTTACACTCAAACGATTGAGTAGAGGAAATATAAATGACTTAAAAGATAATGAACTAACAGATGAAGTAACCATCAAACTAAATGCTTCAGCGATTGATACACCTCAAGCTGTTTTTCCATTAGATGAAGAAGTGAAACCAGAATGCGTTGTGCTAAAAGGTACAGATTTTTTGCCAAATGATGTTGCAATGTTACATGGTCAAAGCCATTGGCAAATAGCTACCGATTGTTCTAGTTTTTCTACTCCGTTGATAGAGACTTGGAAGAACTTTGAAAACCACTACTACGAAGTCGATACCCAAGCTGGGGATGATTTGACTGATGAGCACATCATTGGGTTGGATGAAAATACTTCTTATTGTTGGCGAGTACGTTATCGAGATAGAGAAATGAATTGGAGTGAATGGTCTGCTCCTGCATCGTTCTATACAAGCGAATCTCAACTATCGTCTAATTTGATCAACAATGCAGGAGCAGAAAATGAAATTGTCGGATGGACTGTTTTAGAGGGAGCATTAGAAGCATTGATGGATGGTGAATGTAATGGTATAAGTCCTTATGCTGGGGATTATTATTTTGGGATAGGTGGTATTTGTAATAATAATGCTTTCGGTAGAGCAGTGCAAAATATTGATGTTTCTACCTACGCCGATTCGATAGATACGGGAATCTATAAAGCAACCTTTGGAGGTTATCTATCTAATTATAGTGGAAGCGATATGCCGGCTATTCAATTAAATTTCTTAGATCAAAATGAAGTTGTCTTAGGCAGCAGTGTAGAACTTTCTACCTTAAATAGTTCTTGGACACTATTTAGTGAAGCTGCTCTTATTCCTGCCCAAACTCGGATTATTCAAGTAGAAATAACAGGTACTAGAAATGCCGGTACCGATAATGATAGTTATATCGACGGATTATTTTTGAGACTAGGAAGCGAATCGATTGACTGCTCTGAATTTATTTCTTCTTCCAAAGAAATTGTTGATATCCCGACCCTGACGGTCAGCCCTAATCCATGGTCAACTAAAGCTACTATTTCTCTTCCTAATCATAGCAACGAAGTAGCGATAACCATTACAAATATATTAGGACAAACTGTTCGGTGCCCTACAACAATGACTGAAAATAACATACAATTAGATCGAGCACAATTAGAAGCAGGCACTTATTTTTTCCTTGTAAAGGCTGAGGGAAAGGTAATAGGAAATGGTCGTTTTGTCATTCAATAAATAATTCAATCATGGAAAAAGGATTAATAGAAAAAACAGGAAAACCTTTAGAACATTGGATTAAAGTTGTCAAAAAAACGAAGATCGAAAAACATAAAGCGATTATCGATTTTTTAAAAAGTGAACATGGTTTTACTTATGGCTTCGCCAACTTTGTTTCGCTAAAAGCTCGTGCAGCTGATGCTGCTTCTTTTGACGCTGATGACTTATTAGGGATGCAGTATAAAGGCAAAGAAAATTTGCTTCCTATTTATGAAAAGTTGATCAAAGTGGTTAGCAAATTTGGGAAAGACATTACCATTACTCCTAAGAAAAGTGCCGTCAGTCTTATTCGTAAAAAACAATTTGCTTTAATCAAACCAGCTACAAAAACACGTATAGATTTAGGCCTAAAAATAAAAGATAAACCCACAACAGATCGCCTCGAAAATTCTGGACCTTTTGGTACCATGTGTACCCACCGAGTAAAGCTATCATCAGTCGATGAAGTCGATAAAGAATTGACAGATTGGTTAAAAGAAGCCTATCAAAGAGCAGAATAAATATTATGCTCATTTTGATTTTTACTTTAATTTTAATTTAGTAGTGATGGAAATAAGAAGAATTAGTTTTTCAGAAGCAAAGCTTGTAGTAAAGTTGTTTGATCAATATAGAGTGTTCTATAAGCAAACATCAAATCTAGCATTAGCATCAACTTTTATCAAAGAACGTTTGATGTATAATGAATCGGTTATTTTTGTTGCATTTTCAGAAAAGAGACCCATTGCCTTTACACAATTATACCCTCGATTCTCATCCGTTTCAGCGCTAACCAATTGGCATATTGGTGATCTGTACGTTGACCCCACTTATCGAAAAAAAGGAATTGGAAAAATGCTATTAGAAGAAGCTTTTGATTTTGCAAAAAAAGATGGTGCCAATTACATTTCCCTAAATACTGCCGATGATAATTTCAACGCCCAAAAACTATACAAAGATTTCGGCTTTATCCAACAAGCACACGCCCCTGGATTTTTGCATTATAAAATCAATTTTGAAAAGAACCGATTTATACACTAAATACGAAGATTTTCATTAAGAAACTATGTTATACCTATTCGGTTTCGGTTTTAGAATCGTCATTAGGAGTTATCGCTTGGCAATCCGAAAACCACTTTGATTTATGTGAAAAAAGACTTTTACCTCTTATATACTATTATTCATTAATCTGTTTAAGATTAATGAATAAACAAACTACTTTTAAGTGAAAAATTACTACTTGGCAAAATTATTGAATATTCTCTTTCATTAGAGACCAGTTAGTTATACCCCTATTTGTTTTATAGCTCCCCCTCTCTAAAAAATCTACCTTCCAAAGACGTATTTTTGAATGAATCTTAAAGTAAATAAATGTTTAATTTGTTAAGGGGAGGATTATTGATAATACTTTGTTGTATGAGTATTATTTGTTATAGCCAGTCAGGGTTATGTGATCCTACTGTTCCTTTTTTTGTGGTAGATCTCGCGTCTGACCCAAATGCAAATTTTATACAATATAATCCTAATAAGGCGAGAAATACAACCTGTTGCGGAAAAACAAATACAGATTGTATTGAATTTGAAGTGACATTGCATCCAAATGCTCTTGGATTTTCTTTTGAAGCAATAGGAGCTACTGCTACTGGATCTTTAGAGTATCAAATAGATTGTGGACCTCCTTATAGAAGTGGCGAAGTTGCTTGTGTCAATGGGACAGGACCTTTTACAGTTACTTTTTGTAAACCAGGTGGAAATGGTTATGATTATCAAATCCAATCTATTGCAGGAATAGCAGAAGTAACCGATACTACTATAATAGAAGGCTGTAATACCATATTAGAAGTAAGTGGAAATATTGACTACAGTACGATTACTTGGAATGATATAACTTCAGGATCGGGTGCTTATAATGCAAACTTGTCTTGTACGGCTGCATGTACCTCCACGGTCTTTACACCTTCAACCGATATGCCTTCACTTATTGAATATGAAGTTTGTGCAATGCCTGTTTCTGCAGATTGCCCTGTATTAGTGGAGGTTTGTGATACCTTAGATGTAGTAGTCTTACCTCCTTTTGATGTCAACTTAACAAATACGACATTTTGCCAGAATAGCGCAAACAATTATGGAGTATCTGTCGTCGCTAGCATTATAGCATATCCTTATGATTTTGAATGGTATAATGGCTATGATGCCACAGGTACTTTATTGAGTACATCATCCATATTCAATATGCCAGCTACAGGAAGTTACTCTGTAAAAGTTACTCATAACATATATGGAGAGTGTGCCAGTATAATTAAAAATTTTGATGGTGTAATCTATCCTTCTCCAAAGGTTAATGTTGGTCCAGATTTTAAAGTTTGCATTAGCGATACCATTAACTTAAATAGTATTGCTTCTGGTGGAGATGGTAATTACTCTTTTTTGTGGGACTCAGGAGAAACATCCGACTTTCTAAGCGTTTATCCTCCACTTTGGAAAACGTATACAGTTACCGTAACGGATGGTAATCAATGTACTGCATCAGATGCTGTTGTTGTTGTGATTACTGCTTGCACAGAAGATTGTTCTAATGGTATCGATGATGACTATGATGGTTTAGTCGATTGTGAAGATGAAGACTGCGATTGTTGTTTTGCTAAGAGTCCAGTTTTAAGTAAAAATTAGTTGAAGTCTATTAGCTAATTAAGCTCCAGCCCTTTAGTTTTTTGCCATGATGGTCGAAATAATATTTGATGCTAGCGTGTTCAGGGCGTAAGAAGTTGGGATCATCATCTAGTATACGAGCAGCAACTTCACGAGCGGTTTGAAGTATTCGACCATCTTTTGCTAAGTCGGCAATTCTGAAATTTAGAATACCACTTTGTTGAGTACCTTCCATATTGCCAGGACCACGTAGTTTTAAATCTGCTTCTGCGATTTCAAAACCGTTATTCGTTCTTACCATAGTGGCAATACGTTCTTTGGCTTCGGTCGATAGTTTGAAACTCGACATGAGAATACAAAACGATTGCTCTGCTCCACGCCCTACACGACCACGTAATTGATGCAGTTGCGATAAACCAAAACGCTCCGTATTCTCGATCACCATAACAGATGCATTAGGTACATTGACACCCACTTCAATTACAGTAGTAGCAATCATAATTTGTGTTTCGCCTTTCACAAAACGCTGCATTTCAAAATCTTTATCCTTTGGTTTCATTCGACCATGTACCACACTTATTTGATAATCTGAAATCGGAAACTCTCTAGACAATGATTCGTGTCCTTCTTCCAAATTTTGGAGGTCTAAAGTTTCCGACTCTTCGATAAGCGGATAGACGACGTAGACCTGTCGACCCTTTGCAATTTCTTCTCGCATAAAACCCATCACACGCATGCGGTGGTTTTCGGTTTTGTGCAAGGTTTTTATTTCTTTTCGACCTGGAGGCAATTCATCAATTACAGAAACATCCAAATCACCATACAAGGTCATGGAAAGTGTACGAGGAATAGGAGTAGCAGTCATCACCAAAATATGAGGAGGGTAGGGTTTACTTTTAGCCCAAAGTTTTGCCCGTTGTGCTACCCCAAAACGATGTTGTTCATCAGTAATAGCTAAGGCTAAATTTTTAAATTCTACAGGATCTTCAATCAGGGCATGAGTACCAATCAAAAGATGGATATCACCTTCTTTAAGTTGTTCTAAAAGTAGTTTTCGTTTTTTTCCTTTGACACTACCCGATAAGAAACCAACGTTGATTCCGAGTCCATCTACATATTCTGAAATGGAAATAAAATGTTGCTGTGCTAAAATTTCGGTCGGTGCCATCAAGCAAGCTTGGAAGTCGTTATCCATTGCCATTAGCATCGCCATTAGTCCTACGATTGTTTTTCCACTACCAACATCGCCTTGCAACAAGCGATTCATTTGAATACCTGAACCTAAATCTTTGCGTATTTCTTTCAGCACTCGTTTTTGAGCACCTGTCAACTCAAAAGGTAATTTTTCGTTAAAAAAACGATTAAAATAATTGGCTATTTTAGGAAATGCAAAACCCTTGATAGAATCTTTTCGACGACGTTTGATTTGGAGTAAACGAAGTTGTAAAAAAAAGAGTTCTTCAAACTTTAATCGATTACGAGCAGCATTCAGCTCTTGTTGATTTTGCGGAAAATGGATACTACGAAAAGCATCATATCGACCAAGAAACTTAAATTTTTGAATAATATAAGTCGGTAAATTTTCTTTTATATCACTAGGCGTAATTTTATTGAATAATGCGGCGACTAATTTTCGTTGACCTTTAGCGTCTAAGCCTTTTGCATTCAACTTATCAGTACTAGGATAAACAGGTGCAAAAGTCGCAGCCTTTTTAGCATTGGCAGCGGATACGTCTTCGATTTCAGGATGTGGAATATTGAGTTGGTTTCTGAAAAAATTGACTTTCCCGAAAACGATATATTCGCCGCCGATATTCAAGTTTTTTTCTAACCAATGAATTCCTTTAAACCAGACCAATTCGATAACACCAGTTTCATCTCTAAAAGAACCAACCATTCGTCGTTTCCGTCCTTCACCCATTACATTTATTCGGCGTAAAATACCACGCAACTGCACATTGTCACTATCAGGGCCAAGGTCTTTGATACGATGAAATTGCGTTTTGTCAACATAGCGAAATGGAAAATGCATGAGTAAGTCATTAAACGTAAAAATGCCCAATTCCTTTTTTAGCATATTTCCTTTAGTCGGACCTACGCCTTTCAAATACTCAATGGAGCCAGCTAAAATAGATGGTTGATTACTCATGTATATTTTAAAATTCTTGATGACAAAAATAGCAATTATAATGGATGTAGGAAAAGAGAGTTGATGTAATTTTTGGAAATAAATGAGTAGGCATTTACAAATAGAATATAATAGATTATCTTTGCGGGCTTGATAAGGTGAACGATAGATAGAAACAGTATGATTTTACAAATCGTCTCCACTCGTAAAAATAAAAATTATGCAGACTAAAAGGCAAAAACAAGTAGCCGAATTAATTAAAAGAAATATCAGTACAGTGCTCCAACAAGAGGGCAGTTATATATATGGTGCAGGAGTTCTTGTAACAGTAACAGGCGTGAAAGTTTCACCTGATATGGGGATTGCTAAAATCTATTTAAGTATTTATAATACCGAAAATAAGCAAGCGGTTATTTTACAATTAGAAAATGAAAATGTACGTATTCGTCAGTCACTGGCTTATCGCATTCGTAAGCACGTTCGCCGTATTCCAGAGATACAGTTTTATATGGATGATACCTTGGATGAAATGTATCGCTTAAGTAATTTATTTCAGAAACTAGATAAAGATGGTCAGATGGGAAATGAAGAAGAAGAATAGGATCTAATCTTATTAATTTAATGTTTCAATATTAATTTTACGAGCGAGTTCTTGAGGTATCTTTATGTGTTTATTTTCTGATCGTATTTCAATAAAATCTTGTTCTACTTTTTGTACAGAAAAAGTCATATTGGGAAGTAGACCAAGCTCCCAAAGTTTTACTGTAATTTGTTCGCTCATTTGTTTTTGAGCGATCTTTGCATTTTTGAATACTTCAAGTTTGATTAAAGGAAAAAGTGGTCTTCCTTTTTTAGACGGAATAGGCGAACCATGTGGGTCAGTTGTAGGAAACCCCAAGGTTTGATCTACTTCATCTAGCAATTCGTCAGTCAATAAATGTTCGTAGCGTTCTGCTTCTTCATGAATTTGTTCTTCCGAAAGTCCAATTTTATTAACCAGATATGTTTCCCAAAGTCGATGAGCACGTACCAACTTATTTGCCACGTCCTTTCCTGATTGAGTCAAGATCAATTCACTTTTATTCTGTTCCATGTAAGCTTTCGATCTTAAAGTGCTCAAGTGTTTATTCAATGTACTTTTACCAAACCAAAGTTTAGCCAATAAGTTATCAATTGTCAACTCGCCTTGCTCAGATAAACGGAACGCTTGTTTGAGCGTATCTTCCAATTGTATTTTTTGTTGTTGTTTACGTTTTCTAAAATAATTGATCACTAATCCCTTTTTAGGAGAAAAGAATACAGCTAGAAAATAGATTAGTGTAGCCGTTACTGCTATCGCAGGTCCAGGAGTAGTGCCAATCAGAATAGCTAAGGTCAAGCCTATGATTGCAGAAATAAGACCAACAATGCCCGATATAAAAAGTACCCAAGGTAAACGATCCGATAGAAGTAGAGCGGTGGAGGCTGGTGTAATTAACATCGCAACAACTAAAATGACACCAACAGTTTGCAAAGAAGCTACTACTGCTACAGAAAGCAATAGCATTAAAAAGTAATGAACTGTATTGACTGAAATACCCATTGTTTCAGCAATGACTGGTTGGAACGTTGTTACAAATAAGTAGCGATAAAAAGCAATTATACTAAAGAGTACATAAATAGTAATACCTGTAGTCAAATACAAGTCTTCATTTGATACACCTAGTACATTTCCAAAGAGAAAGTCTTTTAAATCAAGATGCACGCCACTGCCACTTCTACTAATAGCAGAAATGCCCATTACTCCAATAGAAAACATAGCTGTAAAGACTATACCAATCGCAGCATCATTTTTAGTTCGAACATTATGTTGTATCCACGTTATGGCTATTGCGGTAACAAGCCCTGCTAAAACAGCACCCGTAAAAAACGCTAGTACACTTTGTCCTACTACAACAAAGGCAAAGACTACCCCAGGCAAAATAGCATGTGCCAAGGCATCACCAATTAAAGCCATATTACGAAGCACAATAAAGCAACCTAAAACACCACACATCAAACCCACTAAACAAGAAGCAATAAGTGCTCTTTGTGCCCAGGGATCTTGGAAGGCTTCCCAGAAGTAAGTGAATTGCTCCATACCTTACAAAGTTATACTTTTTTTAATAAAATCAAAAATATAATTTAGACTAATCTAAAAATATAATTTGATATAGCTATAAGTACGCTAATCAAAACAAAAAATTAGAAGCGTTTGCTGTTATATTGAAACCAAGGTAGTTATCAACAGACTAGGGCTACCGATGATTAAACAACAGCTCCTTTTGATGATCCGATAATCAAATATTGGTAGAATAGAGAGATTCGTTAGTTTGATGTACCTTATTTTGGCTGTATCATCTCTTTAAGCATACCTTCTTTCATTGCATATGCAGAGATTATAACTTTTTCTAGCGAAGCTTTTTCAATAATAAAACGAATTAGAACCATTGCAACGATGATCATTTCTGCACGGCTAGCAGGTAAGTTAACGATTGCCAAGCGTTCTTCTAGTGTAGTAGTGATCAGTTGATTATAAAAAGGATAGAGTTTTTCCGTTTTTATTGAAGAATGAAGCGGATCTTTTTTTTGTTTAACTAAAAATGCTTCCAACACATCAAAAGTTCCTGACGCACCGACTAGGTAGCGAGCAGGCGTTTTTTCGAGTTGTACTAATAGTGTCGTGAGCGTTTTTTCTAAATATGTTTTTAAGGTATCAATCTCTTGTATGGAGATAGGATCATTTTGGTGAAATTGATTAAATAAAACAGCAACACCAATAGGGAAGCTTTCTGCCCAATAAACATGCTTTTCATCAGCAATAATAAATTCGACACTACCACCACCAATATCCATAATCAGGACTTTGTGTTTGTCGAACGGAACCGCTTGGGCAACGCCTTGATGAATCAAACGAGCTTCTTCGCTACCAGGAATGAGCTGTATGTCAATTCCAGTGTTTTGTTTTACTTGCTGAATAAAATTTGGTCCATTACTAGCCGTACGTAGAGCTGCCGTTCCAAAAGCTTTTAAAGCCGTCAACGAATTAGCTTTTATTAATGTATGGAAAAGGTTTAAGGCATCTATTCCTCGTTTGAACGGTACTTCACCAATCGTTTCTATGCCTTCTTCAGCTAATTTAATATAAACACGTTTACGAATTAGCTCTTCAAATGTACCATCCGAATTAACCTCTACAATAAGTAAATGGAATGTATTCGTACCTAAATCAATAACACCATATCTTGGTTTGGAGTTGTTCAAAATGATTATTGTTTAGGAGCAGTTTTTGGAAGATTAGCCAACATGTTTTTAAAGTAAGTGATTCCTTGTTCTGTTATCATGTTGCTGTAGATAGGCTTGTTGTCTTCCATGAATGTATAATAATAGCAACCATCACCGAGATGAAAATCTGCTTCTAAAATAAATTCTCCTTGACTCTGAAAAGATAAACGACCAGTAGGTTTGCAGTTTAAGCTTTTAGGAGTAGGTGTTGTCGAAACAAAACTTAATAACTGTTGTACGCCTCCTTTTGTATCTACATTCATGCTGATAGGTAAATCATAAAAAATAAAATCAAGCGATTCTGCACGTTGAAAAACATCTTGCATTATTTCTGGTGTAATACTCGGATGAGCTGGACCAGCAGGAACAGGATTTTTTTGTTGTGATGGTGTTGGTGTCGTAGGAGTTGTAGTTTTAGGTTTACTAGTTTTAGAACCACAGCTTAAAAGCAAAGAAAATATAGCTAAATATAAAAGACGTATCATTATTTTTTCTTTAGTAAAAGAGTTAGGAAGAAGTTTTTATTTAAAATAAATACTGAGCATAAAACGAAAGAAATTTTTCGAGTAGAGGATCAGCATTTGGCGCCCCTTCAGTTTCAGGATTAAATAAGTAGGTCAGTGAACGATTATATCTAAACGAAAAACCCCAGCTAGGATTTATAAAGTAAGAAACCCCGACAGTGATATTTATATCGTCTTTAGATAAAAAATCAGTAAGTGATTCTAAGCCAGAACCATCAAAGTTATAATTGATAAGTCGACCATAAGCTAGCCCGCCTGTAAATTGTACTCTATAGTAATCATCTTCTTCTTGGTACCAATCCGAATAATTAAAAGTGACAGGTACTTCTACATATTGAAGATTTATTTTTAGTTGATCAACTATGTTTCCAGCGATAAGACCAGACTGACTTCCTCGTTGACTATACAAAATATCGACTCCGATATCCATTTTGTCTTGTAGTAAAATGGTGCTTCGAAGTCCTCCTCGAACGCCTATTTTATTAAAACCAGCGGTAGCATCTCCATCAATTTGAGCAGCATTAAATCCTACGATGACACCAGCTTTAAAGCGTTGAGCCTGTACTTGTAAGCAAGTAAGACAACAAAGAGAACAGAGTAGGATAACAAATATATTTTTTTGCATAAAGTTAAAATTTAAAGAACTTCTATCTGAAAATGCAGTATGGCAGCTTCATTTTTACGATATTTGCAATATAGAAATAACATGTTTCGCATTGCGAAGATACATTATGCTTTTTGAAAAGAGTAACGAATATGTTTAAATATACAAAACACACCTTAAAGAAGATAGAAGATTTATTCAAAGAATTTGATTATACCATTCGATATGAAAAAGGTAATTTTCAATCAGGTTATTGTATCGTTGAAAATCGTCGAATTGCTGTCATCAATCGTTTTTACGATACTGAAGCTCGGATCAATTGTTTGCTAGAGATTTTATCGACTGTTGAAGTAGATAGTACAGCATTGTCAGAAAAAAGTGTTGTTTTTTATGACAAACTGCAAAAAGTCATTTCTGCCAATTTTAGCGAAGGAACAGAAGATATGGAAGTCGCTTCCGAAGATACGATAGAAGATAGGACTGACGAAAATGCAGAACCAATAATCGAAGAACCTAGTACAGAAGAAATAGAAAAAGTTGAAGATTAATTTTTTAGGTACAGGTACCTCTCAAGGCATACCTGTAATCGCTTGTGATTGCCCCGCCTGTTTGTCTAACCAAAAAGAAGACAAACGTTTGCGCACGTCTATTCTAATTTCTATCCAAAATAAAAATATTCTAGTTGATGCTGGACCAGATTTTCGACAACAAATGTTACGAGCCAAGGTTTTAGATATAGATGCCATCTTACTCACGCATGAACATAACGACCATATAATTGGATTGGATGATGTTCGACCGTTTAATTTTAGGTATGAAAAAGATATGCCTATATATGCTACTACATCTGTACAAAAAGAGTTGAAACATCGCTTTGCTTATATTTTTGATAATGACCCATATCCAGGAGCACCTCGGTTACAATTGCACAATATAAATAAGGAGAATCCTTTTTGGGTCGATGATATAAAAGTTATTCCAATAGAAGTTATGCATGGTCAATTACCTGTTTTAGGATTTCGAATAGAAGACTTTACTTATATCACTGATGCTAAAACAATCGTTGACGAAGAATTAGATAAAATAAAAGGTACGAAAGTACTTGTGCTAAACGCCTTACATCATAAAGAGCATCATTCTCATTTAAACCTTGAACAAGCAATCGAAATGGTAGAAAAGATCGAACCAGAGAAAGCCTACTTTACTCATATTAGCCATAAAATGGGCCCCGCAAAGGAAATTAGCAATGCCTTACCAAAAGGAATCGAATTGGCATATGATGGAATGACAATTCACTTGTAGTAATTGAGAAGAATTCAATAAAATGAGATTTTAACAGTATTGGGAATAATTTTGGATAAAGAAAATTGTAATATCTTGGAGACTGTTTTAAAATTATTGAGTAAATTTAAAATAAGTAACTTATTATTTGCTCGTTACTTAGTGGCTTGAGTCCTAAAACTAGAAACACTTCTCTCTTTATATCGTAATTAAATCTGTCAAAAGCCTTTTTTAAAAGAGACTTATAGATTGAGGCAATTATTTTTTTAAAATGAAGTTTAAATACATATAACTTCATAACCCTCCAAATCTGATTTTATGAAGCAGATATATACAATCATTTTTTTATTTAGTTTCTTTTTTAGTGGAAATGCGCAGATGGGGCAGCAATATAGCCTTTATATGCTAAATCCTTTCTATACCAACCCCGCTTATGCTGGTCTTGATAATTCTTTGAGTGTGACAGGAGTGTATCGAAAACAATGGGTCGGTCTTGAGGGAAGTCCTAGTTCACAAAATATTAATGCTCATATGCCTTTTTATTACTTACGTGGGGGTATTGGTATAAATATTGATAATGATATTATAGGAGCAGAACGTAGTTCAAGTGCTACTGTATCTTATAATTATCAGATACCTGTGACAAAAAAAGGAATTCTTTCTATAGGATTAGCTGGAGGGCTAATACAAAGGAGTATTGATGGTGCAAAATTACGAGCTAGAGATGGAAATTATGAGGGAGGACTTATTGAGCATAATGATCAATTATTGTCCAATATAGAAGAAAATGCTTTTGCACCAACATTTAATGCTGGTATTTATTACCAATCAGAAACCTTCGAAGCAGGTTTATCCTCAACCCATTTAACAGACCCCAAAGTAACTTATACCAATAGTAGTTTTGTTTATAATAGACACTACTATATGTTTCTAAAATATAACTTCGATTTGAATAATACATTGAGCGTACATCCGTCCATTATGATAAAATCTAATGTAAACCAATTGCAAACAGATTTTTCTGTTATAGTGAAATATAACGACAATATATTCGGAGGGACTGCGTTTAGAGGTTATAATAAAAATGCCATCGATGCACTAGTACTGATGGCAGGATACAAACTAAATGAGAAAATTACGTTGGCTTATGCCTACGATATTACGCTCTCAACGTACAACACCACTAGCCAAGGATCTCATGAAATTGTGGTCAACTATAACCTAAATAAGGTACTTGGAGGTGGAATTCCAGAAAAAATTATCCATAATCCTCGATTTTTATAGTAAAAGCTTATAAAAATTACTGGAAAAGCTAAAAAAAAAGTTATTTTTGCAAGGCTACATTTATAACTGTAAGAACAAAATTTTCTTTTGAAAAATGTCCAAGCTTAAAATTTAATGATATTCTCATTCCATTTTATTCTAGATTTTGACTCTAATTAGGCATTTTTAAAAAAGTAAGTTTTTGTATTAACTTTTAAAAAAGTTACCTTTACAGAATATTAAAATTAGCATAACATTTAATCTGAAGGAAAACTCGGGTGTTAAAATGAAAAAACTATTGAAATCTCTTTTGTCATTATCAGTTCTGACAATTGTAATGGCATCGTGCGGTTCGCAAGAATCAGGTCAACTCGTAGGAGTTTTTGACCGTCCAGCTTGGAAAGGTATTAATCCTTACGGAATGGTCTACATTCCTTCAGGAACATTACACATAGGTCCCAGTGATCAAGATGTAGCGAATACTTTCGTCCAACGCTCCAGAGCAATATCTATCCAAGGCTTCTACATGGATGATACTGAAATTACTAACAACGAATATCGACAATTTGTTTATTGGGTGAAAGATTCTATCGCCCATACTTACCTAGATAACTACATCGAGTCTGATGATGGTGAAGATTACATCGACTGGGAAATGGAAATTGACTGGGAAGATGAAACACTAGATGATATGTTTTATCAAGGTGATGACAAATTTGCTGGTAAGCAAGAGCTTGATGTTCGTAAATTCGAATACGAGTACGAATGGTATGATTGGCAAAAAGCCGCTCATGACCACGGAAAATCTCCTCGTAACACATTTATTAAAAGAGACAAAGTAAATATCTATCCAGATACATTAGTTTGGATTAGAGATTTCTCTTACTCTTATAATGAACCAATGACAAGAAATTATTTCTGGCACCCTGCTTTTGATGATTATCCTGTAGTTGGTATTAACTGGAAAACTGCCAATGCATTCTCTTACTGGAGAACTAAATTGTGGAACACTTACCGTGCTGGTACAAACGGCGAGGTAAATAGTGAAGATTTCCGTTTACCTACAGAGCATGAGTGGGAATATGCAGCAAGAGGGGGGCACGATCTAGCTCCTTACCCTTGGGGTGGATACTACACTAGAAATGCTAAAGGTTGTTTATTAGCAAACTTTAAACCTGGTCGTGGTAATTACCCAGAAGATGGAGGTCTTTACACTGTAAAAGCTGATGCTTACTTCCCTAACGATTATGGTTTATTTAATATGGCTGGTAATGTTGCTGAATGGACTTCAACAGCTTATCACGAAAATGCTTACGCTTTCTTACATGATCTAAATCCTGATTTACGTTATGATGCTACTGAAGAAGATACAGATGCTCAAAGACGTAAAGTAGTAAGAGGTGGTTCTTGGAAAGGTATTGCATACTTTATGCAAACAGGTACTCGTCACTGGGAATACCAAGATACAACTAAATCTTATGTTGGTTTCCGTAATGCATTAACATTCTTAGGAAGATCAATAAATGATTTCTAATAGCAAATAGAACAAATAGTACGAATGTTACGTAGTAATATTCGTACTATTTTTATGTTTAAGCCCTTAATTACCTACGATTTAGAATGAATTCTTACCATTTTTTTAATTATTATTTTCTATTATTGTAACTTTTTAGCTCATTCACGTTATGTGGAAGGGTAATATAATAGAACAAAATTGAGTATAACCCACATATATTAATAATATTTAACTAACCTATTAAAAAAAAACAAGAAATGGCGTTTTACAAATCAAGTTGGTTTAAGTATCTGAAAAATTTCATTATTGGAGTTGGAGCTGCTATTGTAATGATGGGAGCACTTTTCAAAATTCAAAGTTGGCCGTATGGTGGAGAAATGCTTACAGCTGGTCTTTGTACGGAAGCATTCTTATTCCTCCTTTTAGGTATTTTACCTCCTGAAAAAGATTATTACTGGGAAAAATTATATCCTGGCTTAGAGCAACATAACTCTAAAATTGCTCCTCTTACTGCTGGTGGTGCACAACATTTAGCAGAAGACTTACCTGGTCTTAATGGCGAAGTAGTTGAGCAAAAACTTGGTGGAATGTTGAACGAATTACAGTCTATGTCTAAGAGCTTAGGTTCTTTGAAAGCACTGCAAGAAGTTGATTTTTCTAGCACAGGTGATCAAATCAAGTCAATGAGTAACTTCTATACTAGAATGAATGAAGCTATGGCTAACCTTAGCGACTCATTAGACGACACAAGAACATATAAGGATCAATTAACATCCTTAAACAAAAATCTTGGATCACTTAACAATGTTTATGGTAACGTACTTTCTGCGATGTCTAACATCAATACGAAGTAATCTGTTGCAGCGAAAAAATCAATTTTATAATTCTTAAAATTTAAAGGGATATGGCAATACCCAAGGAACCGCGGCAGCTGATGATCAACCTGATGTACCTCGTACTTACTGCGATGTTAGCTCTGAATGTATCCGCGGAAATTATGAACGCTTTTTGGGACTTAAATAATAGTCTTGTAAAGTCGAATTCATTAACAGCTCAAGGTGTTAAGCAAACCAAAGAAGGTATCCAAGGAACTCTTGATAAGAAACCTAAAATTAAGGAACCTTTAAACAATGGAATCGATCAAGTAAGAGAAGAAGTTTCTACTTTCGTTGAATATATCGAAGGTATCAAGACTTACTTAATTGATGAAACTGGTGATAAAAACGGAACTGCTGATGAAGGCGATATGAAAGATGGTCTTCCAAAAGGAAAAAAAGATAAAGATATTACCACTCGTTATCTAGTTGAAGTAGATAAAAAGGGTGATGAAATCGAAGAAAAAGTTTCTGCTTTGAAAGCAAAACTTATTGAAATATACTCTAATACGGTATCTAATAAAGCGATTAAAGATGAAGCAAAGTTAAGAGATGAAGAAATTAAGGAGAAAATCGCCAATATAACAGATAATATTACCGTTGGTATTGATGAAAGCTGGCAAGATAAAGCAAGTGATGATAAAAACTCATGGGCTGCTTACAAATTTAAGCAAATGCCTGTAGTTGCAGCTTTACCTGTTTTAACAAAACTACAAACAGATGCTCGTAACTCTGAAGCTACTATCGTTAACAAATTCGCTGAATTAGTTGGTGGTCGTGAAATCAAGTTAAATAAATTCTTCCCTGTAATGAATGCTAAAAAAGGTTATATCATTAAAGGTGAAAAGTTTGAAGCAGAAGTTTCTATTGGAGCATTTAGTTCTGATTTTGCTAAAACTTCTTCTATATCTGTAAATGGTCAAAGAGTTAGCTTAAACGCTCAAGGTATTGGTAAATTTTCTGAAACAGCATCTAGCTACGGTAAGAAAAAACTAAAATTAACTTGTAACGTTACTAACCCGTTAACCAACGAAAAATTCTCTGAATCTTCAGAATTCGAATATGAAGTTGGTGAACGTTCTGCTACTGTTTCTGCAGATAAAATGAATGTATTTTACATTGGTGTTGATAATCCAATCTCTGTAGCTGTTGCGGGTGCTCCTAGTAGCCAAGTAAAGGTAAACGGTTCTGGTCCAATTTCTGTATCAGGAAGTAATGGTAAGTTTACCGTTAAAGCTACAAGACCTGGAGAAGCTAAAATCAACGTTTCTGCTCCTGGTATCAACAAAAGTGTTGACTTCCGTGTAAAACGTATTCCTGATCCAGTTGCTCGTTTATCTAAGAGTAGCGGTGGTGCAATGGGGAACGGTGAGTTCAAAGCTCAAGCGGGTGTAGGTGCATTCCTTGATAACTTTGATTTCGATGCTAAATGTTCGATTCAAGGTTTCAACCTTACTAGAGTTGCTAAGCGTGCTGACCCTGTAGAAGCAATCAATCCAGGTGCTAGATATGGCGATAAAGCTAAACGTTTAGTTAATGCTGCAAAACCAGGTGACATTTTCTACTTTGATAATGTAAAAGCTAGATGTCCTGGTGATTCTGCTGGTCGTAAGATCAACTCAATGGTATTTAAGATTAAGTAATAAACCATTATAAATTTTTTGTCATGAAGATCGTTCTGAAATTATTAATGTTAAGTTTGTTAGGAGTTTTCTTTTTCTCTAATCAAGCTTTTGCCCAAGTTCCTGAAGATATCCGTACAGAATCTAGCGAACTTGAGCCAGATGAAGATCGTCCATTGGATGGTATTGTGGAAAAGAATCTCGTAGAGGATAGGATGGTACTAAAATACCAACCCTTACGTGAAGCAGATGTGTTTTGGGAAAAACGTATCTGGAGAGTTATTGATGTGAGAGAAAAAATGAATCTTCCTTTTGCTTATCCTGAACGACCATTTTTCTCAATATTAATGGAAGCTGCTATGGAAGGAGACATCACCGTTTACAGTGTAGATGATGATAAGTTTTCTTACAAGTTAGAACCAGACGAAGTTGCTTCGATGGGAGCTACAGTAGATACTGTAATTACCTTCGACCCTGAAACTTATGAAGAAAATGTCCAAGTTGTCCGTAACGAATTAAACCCTGAAGATGTAAAACGCTTTAGAGTAAAAGAAGTATGGTTTTTCGATGAGGAAATTTCTGCTCTTCAAGTAAGAATTTTAGGTATAGCTCCTTTGATTGATGTAAAAGATGATAACGGTAATTTCAGATATGAGAAACCAATGTTTTGGGTGTACTATCCAGATTGCCGAGAAACTCTTGCCAGAGAGCAAGTCTTTAATGTCGGTAATGATGCAGCACCAATGACATGGGAAGATCTTCTCGAAATGCGTTTCTTCGCTTCTTATATTTTCAAAGAGTCTAACGTGTATGATCGTCGTCTCGAACACTATCTTAGTGGAGTTGACATCCTGTTAGAAGCTGAAAAAATTAAGAACGAACTATTCAATTTCGAACATGACTTATGGTCTTACTAAGATCAATACCAGAGTTCAGAAAATAAAAAAAGCCCAAGCATTTTGCTTGGGCTTTTTTAGTTTTAAGAGTATACTATATTACTGCATATAATCCCATGCACTTTTGTATAAACCATGTACTTCTGCATATTCTAAAAAGTCATCATAAAATTTATTACCTCCAATCGTAGAACTGTCTCCTATTATCACTAGTTTCTTTTTTGCTCTAGTCATAGCGACATTCATCCTTCTATAGTCATTTAAAAAACCAATATCTCCTTTTGCATTTGATCGTACTAAAGAAATATAGACAATATCTCGTTCTTGTCCTTGAAAAGCATCTATCGTATCCACTAGTATATCCTGATTTTCGAGCCTGTCATCTTCGGCAATTGTCTTTTTCATATAGATGACTTGCTCTCGATAGGGCGATATAATAGCCGTAGAAGCCAAGGTTTTTTCTTCAAATTCTTGTACAAGTAAATAAAGGTGTTCTAATAAAATTCCAAACTCATCAGGATTACTTTTACTCATAAACTCTTCATTAACTTGTTCTTCAAAACCACAGCCAGCTGTATCAATGAAGGTAACAGGTGTATTGTCGCTAATAGCTAATACTTGATCTTTTACACTTTCATCAGCGATCAAAGCATTATTATAAAACTGACGATTCGAAAAACCCATGATTGTGTGGTGCATTCGATATTGGGTATTGAGTAAACATACGCCTTCGATACGTTCAATAGATTTTTCAAGAATAGTTACATTTAATCCTTTGCGTTGAGCTTCATTTGATTTTACTGTTGGAGGTAATTGAAATGGATCACCTGCTAAAACTACTTTTGATGCTTTTGTAATTGGAATCCAATTAGCTGGTTCTAGTGCCTGAGCAGCTTCATCTATAACAACAGTTTTAAATTTTAGTTTTTCTAATATTCGATTACTAGATCCTACAAAGGTGCAAGTAATAACTTGAGCTGCAGATAAAATGTGGTCAACCATACGATCTTCTAACTGGTTTGCCCAATCAGTCAATTCTCTTGCTTCTTTATAAAGGTCTTTTCGCTCTTGCCGCTCTTGAGCACCAAACCGACGTTTGAATTTATTAGCGTTTCGGCGAGCTTCAGCTGCTTGAATTTTTATCTTTTTTATATTCTTACTTTCTGGATGTTTCGAAAGTCTATTCTCTAGAGTATGTTGAATAATAGACTCATCAACTCTCGAAATATTACCAATCCGAACAACATTTAAATCCAAAGATGAAAGACGCTCCGTTAATAAATCTACGGCAGCATTACTAGGAGCACAAACAAGAATGGTGTGTTCAGATTCTACTAATTTTTTGATAGCATAAACAAGTGTTGTCGTTTTACCAGTGCCAGGAGGACCATGAATAATCGCAATATCTCTAGCAGCAAGTATAGTATTAACTGCTTCGTTTTGGGAAGTATTGAGTTGAGGAATTGAGATCGGATAAGTAAGAGGATTGAATAAAGCTTCTTGTTTTCCCAATATAATAGAGCGTAATTCAGCTAAGCGATTAGATTTTGCCTCTATTACTTTTTTCAACGCTTTTTCCATTTCTAAATAAGTCCGCTCATCGAAAAGTAAGTCTACACCTATCTGACCCAAGCTAATCCAATCAGGTAAATCTTTAGTGTTTAGAACAATTTTCATTTTGTTTTTATCAACAAAATTGATGATACCAGTTTTTTCAGGTTGATAAGCACCTGCTTGTTGGGAATAAAAATTGACTGTTTTGCCAGCTCTAAAACGGTGATGCTGAATAGTGTCGGTTGTTTTTTCTACTACAACAAAAGCACGATCCCCAATAGTATAGCCTGACTTTACTAAGTTGAGTGGGTACCAAGTATAGCCTTTTTTCCTTTTCTCCGAAAGTGAAAGATTTTGAATGACAACTTTAAACTGCTCAAAATCTTCTTCTTTTTCTAATTTTAATAGATCAACTAGATTGTATAATTCCTGTAAGTCTTGTGCCATTTATTGTTTTTTGTAAGAAAGTAAACTATCTTCCGTAAAAATGGGTTTATATATTGCCTAGGTGGTCAGCCATGATATAGCAAAACTCAAATTAGTACACTGTAAATTAAGTTAATTGTAAGAAATTTAGATTTAGAGCGTACTGAATAGCTCCACAAGTTAAGTATTTTAAAGTAGCTTTTCTAGTAAGTACATTTTATAGCTGACGATTTAATAATTAAAAAATATTGATGAGTAGAAAGAAAGAAAAAACTTCAATCCGAAAACAATTTAGTGCATTAAAAAACTTACCTCGTTTTTTTCGATTAATTTGGCAGGCTAGTCCGGTAATGTTTTCCATAAATGTATTTTTAAGAATAATAAAAGCAGCTATTCCATTGACTGTTTTATATATCGGTAAAGAAATTATTGATGAAATCATTCGTCTAATTGATGTCTCTAATGGTGAAATGAATTATTTGTGGATGTTGCTTGGTATCGAATTAGCCTTAGCCGTTTTTTCTGATTTGATTAATCGAACAATCACGCTATTAGATAGTTTGATAGGAGATCTTTTTTCTAACCAAACATCAGTGGACTTAATTCGGCATGCAGCTTCCTTGGATTTATATCAGTTTGAAGATCCAAATTTTTATGATAAACTCGAACGAGCTAGAAGACAAACGACAGGTCGAACGATACTTATGTCGCAAGTTCTCTCTCAATTTCAAGACATCATTACTATTTTGTTTTTAGGTATTGGACTAATTGTTTTTAATCCATGGTTGATTCTCATTTTACTTATAGCGGTTATTCCATCTTTTATGGGAGAAACGCACTTCAATCATTCTACCTATTCGCTCACTAGAAACTGGACACCCGAACGGAGAGAATTAGACTACTTACGTTATATAGGTGCTAGTGACCAAACAGCAAAAGAAATTAAGATTTTTAATTTAGCAGATTTTTTAGCAGAACGGTTCAAATATTTATCAGATAAATACTATAACGAAAATAAAAAGATTGCAGTCAAAAGAGCTTTTTGGGGGAGCTTGCTTTCAGGGATAGGAACATTAGCCTATTATGGTGCTTATGTTTTTATCATTATTCAAACAGTATCAGGGCTAATTACAGTCGGAACACTCACCTTCTTGGCTGGCTCTTTTAATCGAATGCGGAATATGCTTCAAAGTATTATGAATCGTTTTTCGAAAATAGCTGAAGGAACCCTTTATCTGCAAGACTTATTTGACTTCTTAGAATTGAAACCGAACATCATAGCAGACAATTCGAAGTTACTTGTACCACAACCAATAAAAAAAGGCTTTACTTTTGAGAAGGTAGGCTTCAAATATTTTAATAGCGAAAAATGGGCAATTCGTAATTTATCCTTTCATCTAAATGCAGGAGAAAAATTAGCCTTAGTTGGTGAGAATGGAGCAGGTAAAACAACATTGGTAAAGTTATTAGCTCGTCTTTACGAACCGACCGAAGGACGAATTTTATTAGATGGTATAGATTTGAGAGAATATAGCTTGACTGATTTGAGAAAGGCTACAGGAATTATTTTTCAGGATTATATCCGTTTTCAAATGAAAGCTTCCGAAAATATTGCTATTGGAAGTATCGAAGCTAAAGAAAATCTGTCGATGATCAAAGGGGCTGCTACAAAGAGTTTAGCAGATACAGTTATTAGTGATTTACCAGATGAATATGAACAGATGCTTGGTAAACGATTTAGTGGGGGAGTAGAGTTGTCGGGCGGACAGTGGCAAAAAATTGCACTCGCTCGTGCCTATATGCGTGAGGCTCAATTGTTGATTTTGGATGAGCCAACATCTGCTTTAGATGCTCGTGCCGAACACGAAGTTTTTTTACGTTTTTCGGAATTAATTGATGGGAAATCAGCGGTACTGATTTCGCACCGTTTTTCTACCGTTCGAATGGCTGATCGTATTTTGTTTTTAGAAAATGGTCAATTACTAGAGCTTGGTAGCCACGAAGAATTGATGGCTAAAGACGGCAAGTATGCAGAGTTATTCAATCTTCAAGCACGTAGTTATTTATAAGGATAATGGGATTGCTTGATTTATAGCTATCGGTATTAGGTCCTAGAGTTATCTTTATTTTAGTAGCTTTAATCCAAAACAATTTTTACTTTCCATAAGTTAGAGCAATACATTCTAATGTCTATTAAAAAGGTGTTAAAATTGAGGTATATTACTTAATGGGCAAAAGAGTTTTAGTAATATTGTGCTTCTAAAAACGAACAAAAAAATTATGAAACAAATCGTCATTTTATTCTTAACTTGTTTATGTACTTTTTCTCTAACTGCTCAAGAATTAAGTATGGAGAAAAAAAATGCCATTATTAAAACCTATGAAGGTTTCCCACCTGTACCTTTTGAAGCTCCAGACATGAATGAAACGAAACACTTCTTACCAGACTATAAAGGTAAAGTGGTACTGATGAGTTTCTGGAACACGACAAGTCCCGAGTGTGCTATACACATCAGTGCATTAAATAAGTTGACCAAAGAATATGAAGGTAAAGAAATCGTCATTGTTTCTTTTGCGGATGAAGAAGCTACTGATCTGAAACCTTACTTAGAAAAACAACAAGTCAATTATCCAATTATACCAAACTCCAAAGGCTTGGGCGAAATGGCTTATGCTGGTGAATTAGGTTCTCCACGACTTTTTGTAATTGACCAAGATGGTATTATTCAACGGGTGTATGTTAGCCAATCTGGTGATGACGAAACAAAAGCTTATACAGAAATAAAAGTAATAATAGACGAGTATTTAAAATAAAACTTCTGTAGCCCCATAACCATAACGGGGATGAAATTCATTTTTGAAGGTAATAACATCTGGATTTTGGATGAGGCGACTTGCTATTTCATCTCGTAGTCTACCTTTGCCTACTCCATGTATGATGTAAACTTTCTGAACTCCAAGTTCTATAGCCCTGTTTAGAAATTCATCAAACTTTTGGAGTTGCAAACGTAATATTTCGGCATTACTCATTTTCGAAAAGTTACTACGAAGGCTTTCAATATGTAAATCTATTTCATTTCTGAAATTAGCAAAATCATTTACACTAGCGGGCTGATATAACTTATTCTGATATCGATGTTTTGAGGGGCGAACATTAATTTTCGTATAGGTTTTTAAATCTTCTTCTTTTTCTTTAACATCTTTATCAAATTTTTCGAATATTTTATAGAGGTGAGCATACTTGTTGATTAGTGGAGCTGTTCGTACTTTATTAAAAAATTGTTTGGCTTTTATCTTGATGTCTTTATGCAATCGACTACCCGTACCTTCCGTAGTTATTTGCCAACATTCTATTGATACGCTAGGCGAGTCGTTCAAACTATCATACTTAAACTCTCCTAAAGAAACATAAGAGATAGCATCCAATTTTCCATTTAATTTATGTTTGACAAGGCCTTCAAGCGAAAGTGAAAACGAATAGAGTACAGCGTAACGAGTATCATTAATTAAAAACATATTGTAATGTGAAACGATACCATCTACTCTAAAGTCAGCTTCAAATGCTAACTGGATGCCTGCGCTTTTGATAATCGTATATTGCGTAGCGGCATCTGGGCGTATAGGTGCTTTTTCTTTTTTTTCCTGTTTGGCAGGAACGATTTTCGCTTTTACAGGAGGTTTATTACTAAGCGACTGTATCTCATCTTCTATTCTAATAATATCATCATCGAATGCAGGAATTTCCATATCACCATCTATTAGAACATTGACCATACCATCACCAAGCAATTCGGTGACAACACCTACATCACCTGTTTTTATAAACCGAACCCGTGTTCCAATGGATAATAACATAAATAATGTGTTTTTACAAAAATACATTTAAAATTACTATTTCTATAAAATGAACTACCTTTGTTGTGTAAAATCCCACTGACCGACAAATTTTTATGTATGAAGTTAAGATGGAAAATTGCACAAGCAGCCGAAATCAAATGGTGGCAAAATTACCTTAAAAATAAACCCAAAGCAGATTATCTGCAATGGAAGAAGGATTATTGGAGAGATTTAGTTGCTAAAACAGGAATACAGTTAAAACCTAATGATCGGGTAATGGATGCTGGTTGTGGTCCTGCAGGCGTGTTTATGGTTTTAGAAGACCAAAAGGTAGATGCTTTAGATCCTCTGCTCGAACAGTACGAGCAAAAATTAGCCCACTTTGATCGCCAAGCTTATCCAAATGTCGATTTCTTTGCCCAACCACTAGAAGATTTTTCAGCTACTGAAGAATATGACACCCTCTTTTGCCTAAATGCCATTAACCATGTGTCGGATTTGGAAGCTTGTTTTGATAAACTAGTGAAGGCAACTAAAACAGGGGGCAACTTAGTTGTTTCGATAGATGCACACAACTATTCGTTCTTCAAACATACTTTTCGATTATTACCAGGCGATATTTTGCATCCGCACCAATACGACTTGGATGAATACCAAAAAATGTTGATCAATAGAGGGTGTACAGTTTCTAAATCTTTATTGTTTAAAAAAGAATTTTTCTTTGACTATTATGTTTTAGTTGCTCAAAAATAAAATGATGAAACGACAAAATATAAGTTCAGGAGCAAAGTGGGAATCTATGGTAGGTTACTCTCGTGCTGTCAGAGTAGGTAATATTATAGAAGTAGCTGGCACAACGGCTGTTGATGGTGAAACTATTATTGGAAAAGGAGATGCTTATCTTCAAACAACATTTATCCTAAAAAAAATCGAACAAGCTTTATTGGAAGGAGGGGCAAAACTAAGCGACGTGGTACGTACACGAATGTATGTAACCAATATTGATGACTGGGAAGCAATCGGTAAAGCGCATGGCGAATTTTTTAAAGCTATTCGTCCTGCCTCTACGATGATCGAAATTAGCCGTCTAATTAACCCTGACTTGCTAGTAGAAATCGAAGTAACAGCCATCGTTACTTAGTCGTTTGATAAAATTTAATAAAACTAAAATGATATTCTATCTGCTAATATTTTTGCTACTAAATTATTCTTGTGCCCGAGAAAAAACTTCTGAAACAAAAACGATTGATGTAGAAACAAGAGAAATAAATGTAAATGGTTTAGCTAAATACACGAATAAGCAATTAAAGTATACTTCTGGAATTCGATCTATATTTCACGACAGCAAAGGAAATTATTGGTTTGGTAGCGACCAAGAAGGAGTTTGCTTATTTGACGGAAACGTTTTTACATACTTTACGGTAAATGATGGTTTAAGTGACCATCAAATTAGAACCATACAAGAAGACGAGAATGGTACAATTTGGTTTGGAACAGGCAATGGCGTTAGTAGTTATAAAGAAGGAAAAATTGAAAATCATACCTCCCAAAGTGCCTTCATAGAGAACCTACAAATTGTGAAGGAAAATTGGGCATTAACTGAAAAAGATCTCTGGTTTAATGCAGGAAATAAATCGGGTACGTATAGATATAGTGGTCAAAAATTAAGTTATTTGGTATTCCCAATTGAAGGAGATGAGCATTCATTTAATTCATATGCAGTAACTGGTTTTTCAAAAGGTAAAAAAGGGAATCTTTGGATTGCAAGCTATGCTGCAATCTTTGGATATGATGGTGAGACCTTTACAATAATTGATGATGAATATTTGGGGTTTATAGAAGAATATAAGAAACTGCATGTCAGAAGTATTTTGGAAGATTCAAAAGGCAATTTATGGATTGGAAATAATGGAATTGGTGTGTTGTTAAAAAGCGGAGATTCAATAATAAATTTCTCACAGGATAAGGGCTTAACTCATATTAATGCATTTGGGATAAGGAACGGTTCAGTGGCAAGAATACTCGAACACGTTTTTGCGATTGAAGAAGATAGTCAAGGAAATATTTGGTTTGGAGATAGAGATACAGGAGCTTGGAAATACGACGGAAAAACGATAACCAACTATTCAAAGAAAGATGGATTGACAACTAGTTTTGTACAAACTATTTACAAAGACAATAATGATGAATTGTGGTTTGGTCTGGCAGATGGAAATGTCTTCAAATTCAATGAGAAAACATTTGACAAACAATTTTGAATAAAATGTAAACCCTATTTTTTTTTGTAAAATTTGTAAATGAACCAAAACTATACTTCGAACACCAGTATTTCGTTATCGGATCATCATTGCTTGCTAGCGTTTAATTTTCAGTCGCTTTAAATGTTTGGCAATCCGAAATACATTATGGAACTTAGTATTTTTCAAAGTAACAGTTATGAAAAATAATATATATGTCATTAGGAAAAAAAGTGCAAATTTCAAAATTAGCTGAAACACCTCTAGAAGGAGTTGATCAATTTTTGAGTATTATAGATCAGCAAAAACCAGAGATTAAAACATTAGGAGACAAAGATGTTTTAATAGAAATAAAAAGTTCAGCAATTGGTTGGGTAGATTTATTGATGACAAGTGGACAATACCAACATCAACCACCGCTGCCTTACACACCTGGATTGGAATATTGTGGAGAGGTACTTTGGATCGGTGATAATGTAGATAACGATTCTGTGAAAATTGGAGATAAGGTAATGGTTGATGGCTTTGTGAGCGGTCCTCGATCGCCTGGCAAGTACCAACAATACGGTGGCTTTGCTACTTATGCAGTTGCACCGATAGAAGCCATTATTCCAATGCCTAAACGTTTATCTTTTGATCAAGCGTGCAATTTATTGGGGAGCTATGAAACAGCTTATCATTGTTTGATCACCTGTGGGCAATTACAAGCAGGAGAGACAGTATTAATTCATGGAGCATCTGGAGCAACAGGACTTGCCGCTGTACACATTGCTAAATTATTAGGGGCTACTGTAATTGCTACTGGACGTTCCGATGAAAAATTAGCGGTTGTAAAAGATCAAGGGGCAGATTTTATCGTCAATAGTAAGGCAACAAATCCTGACGAAAAAGTACGTAAGTTTAGAAGTGATATAAAAGAATTGACCGGCGGTAAAGGTGTTGATGTCGTTTATGATGGAGTAGGTGGTGCTATTTCAGAAGAGAGTTTGCGTTGTGTGAAGTTTGGAGCTAGATTTTTGATTGTGGGCTGGGCTGCTACGCCTTTTGTGGCGAGAGGAAAAGGAAAAAGAGGTGCGCCAAATGCTAATAGATTACCGACTAATTTGATTATGATGAAAGGCTTAAAAGTGTTGGGTTGTCCTTCCGTAATAGCGGCACAGCATGATCCTACCATTCGTACGAAAAGAGTAAAAGATATTTTTCGATGGGTAGAAGAAGAAAAAATTACGCCCTATGTATCTCATGTATTCCCCTTATCAGAAATAAAAAAGGCAATGAAAGCCAAATGGAATGGTCAAATTATAGGAGGCGGAGCGATTCGACCGACTTAGTACATTTCAACATATAATCAATTCTTCACATGGTATGGTTTTTTCCTTTATATGGATTAAAAACATACGATAATGAAAAACTTCTATCTCTCAATCCTTGTATTGCTCTTTGTATTCTTGCAATCAAGTTTGTATGCGCAAGAAAATAATAGTACTAGAGATACTACTTCAAGAAAAAGTTTCCAACACGTTCATTTTGGTATTTATGGCGGCGGCACTGTTCCTATGTATCAGTTCGCTGGCGAAGGTATGTTTAATGGATTAAAAGGCACTGGTTCATTTAGTCGGACTTTAGGAGGATATATCGAAATAGGTGTTCCAAGTTTTTTAGAAGGGATGTCTATACAAGTCGGTATCATGCAACAGCAGAAAGTCCTTTTACTAACAGAACATATTGATAACTCAGCAGATAGTTTTACCAATTATGATATAGACTATAAGATATCTTTTTTGAAAGCTCCATTATTAATCAATTATCAATTTTCGAATGGTAAATTTCGACCATATGCACATATTGGTTATGGTGTAGGTCTGAGTGCTGTTGCACAACATAACGAATTGGTAACGACAAATCAATACAATAAAAGTTTAGTAGAATCGAGTAATGAAGAATTATTTACAACGATTGAAAATGAATCTTCTATTATATTTGGAGTTGGAGCAATGTATATGTTGACTAATAGAATGGGGGCGTTTTTACAAGTTCAGTATTCCTCTGATAAACATAGAGGGATTCATAATGGAAAACCAGTTGGCATCTATTCAAAGATGATTAACCTGAGTGGTGGGATTCGATTCTAAAATTTGCCTTAATAATTGTTAACAAAAAAAGCCCTGTTCCGAAAGAACAAGGCTTTTTTTGATACGGTTTTAAAATTTTTAATTTCCTCCCCAAGGGAAGTTACTACAATTAAGTTGTCGTATCGTTATTTCAATAGTATCCGAATTTTCTCCACAGAAACCTGCTTCAGCAGCACTAGAAGTAAGTATCAAAATAAATGAACCATTACTAATATCTGATGCAGAAGGTGTGTAAGTTGTACCTAAGGCAAAAGAAGCATCATCAAATACTCCACCTGTAGTACTCGACCAAGTACCACCCGCTGCACCATTAATGAATGCGCCAAGTTCAGCTAAGTTGACTGTTCCTTGTGAACATATACTTGTTGAAATTCCTGCTTCTACTTCTGGATTTCCTTCTACAAGAATATTGATTTGATCAATACCAATACAGCCATCAGGACTTGTATAAATATAGCTAATCGCATGCATCCCTTCTCCAACTAAACTTGGATCAAATGTACTGGCTAGAGCATCTATTCCTGGTCCTGATAGGATACCTCCAATAGGCGAAACTGCAATAGCAACTGGAAGGTCACTTGCACATATCGTAGGAACAGGAGTAATTGTAACCGTTTCACTTGCTGCTATCGAAACAACACCAACCACTTCTTGAATACATCCTGGATAAACAGGTGTAGAACCATCTGGCGATACACCAGCATTGCCGTCTGCTTGCCCTTCCCATGTCATCGAAACGGTATAAGTACCACTAGCTAAATTAGGAACATCAATAGAAGAGGCTGCAACTCCATCTACTGTGAAACTTTGATTTTCGGCAGCCAAGCCATTTAAATTCGTACCACCAAGAACAACTGCAGGACTACCTGGACAATAAGTGTCTTGTAAGCTTGGATTAAATATTGGATCAGGATAACTGCAGGTATTACTTATTGTATATGTTTCTACTAATACTCCTCCAGCATCATACTGTTCAATAATTGCGGTATAACCAGTTCCGTCAACATGATAAAAAGGTAATTCATAAAATCCTGTACTAGCATTATAAACTAATGAGGTACCTGCTGCTATAGAAGTACCTGCAGTTTGAGCAGGCGGAATTGGAGCAATCGCAAAAGCATCTGTTCCACCACTTACACTAAGTACTCTTATGTCTAAAGATGCATCAGCTATTGGTGTATTGTTTGGTCCTGTTATCGAAATCACTTCGAAGAATTGACCATCATCTCCTCCAAGTCCTGTATCTAAATCTTTAATAGAAGCATTATTGACACAAACACAAGGATCAGAAATACCTATTTCTAAGGAAGAAGGAGTCGTTGAACAACTTGGAGTATTTAAAGTAAAGTTAACAGGAGCACAGCTAAACTCATTAGTAATCGTAATTTCTATTGTTCCTGCAGCATCACCAGGTTGAGCCGTATAAGTTCCTGTTGCTGTATTAAAGTTTGCAGCAAGTGCATCACCTGTTACATTTGCAGTCGGTACCATTACGTCATTAGTACAAAGTGGGACAAGTGTAACAGCGCAGCCTGTTGCTGTAGGCTGAAGCGGTGTTTGAGTATCAGGATTTACCGTTAAGGTATAAGTACTGACTAATGTATAAGTATCTCCAGCGTTGTCTGTAGCACTACCATCCACATCACAATAAACATAAGCCATTACTACTTGGTCTACTGCAGCACAACCAGCAGGAATAGCACCCGAAGGTAAGATTCCATCAGGAGTAGTAGTTCCTGCAACAGGAGTTACACTTGAGTAGACAAGCCCCATCGTATTAGCAGCTGCTACAGTTGTTTGCCAATCGGTAATTTCATTAGCTAATGCACCGCTACAAATAGTGGCTGCATCGTCTGTTACCGTTGTTGCTGTAGGGCAAGCAGCAGTACAAGCAGGAGTAGGATAAAACACATTAGCCACACCACAACTAAATTCATTTGTTACCAGAACTTCTATAGAACCAGCAGCGTCTCCCGGTTGAGCGGTATATATTCCAGTAGCTAAGTCAAGGTTAGCGGCAGAAGCACCTCCAGTTATGGTAGTACCTACACTATAGGTGTCATTCGGGCATAAAGAAGCATGAAAAACCGTACATCCATTTACATTAGTTGCACCAGTAAGGATAGATGTTGGATTTACCGTTAGGGTATAAGTACTGACTAATGTATAGATATCTCCAGCGTTATCTGTACCACTGCCATCCACATCACAATAAACATAAGCCATTACTACTTGATCTACTGCGGCACAACCAGCAGGAATAGCACCCGAAGGTAAGATTTCATCAGGAGTAGTAGTTCCTGCAACAGGAGTTACACTTGAGTAGACAAGCCCCATCGTATTAGCAGCTGCTACAGTTGTTTGCCAATCGGTAATTTCATTAGCTAATGCACCGCTACAAATAGTGGCTGCATTATCAGCTACAGGCGTTGCCGTAGGGCAAGCACTCGAACAGGCAGGAGTTTGTACAATGTAAGTGACAGCTCTACAATCAAATTCATTTGTAATTGTCACCTCAATAACACCAGCAGCGTCTCCCGGTTGCGCAGTATATATTCCTGTAGTTGTATCAAAGTTGGCAACAGAAGCACCACCCGATACATTGGAATTCGTACCATATACATCATTGGGACAAAGGGCAACTATTGTAGTGGTACATCCATTGACAGTCGGCAAAGCAGGTGTTGGAGTACCAGGATTAACCGTTAAGGTGTATGTACTAACTAAGGTATACGTATCTCCAGCATTATCTGTACCACTACCATCTACATCACAATAAACATATGCCATAACAATTTGGTCAACAGCCGTACAGCCAGTAGGGGTATTACCCGAAGGTAAGATTTCGTCAGGAGCAGTAGTCCCAGCTATTGGAGTTACACTAGAGTAAACTAGCCCCATAGGATTAGCCGCTGCTACGGCAGTTTGCCAAACATTAAAATCATTAGGAGGTACAACATTAGAACAACTCGTTGTACTTCCATCAGCTACAGGCGTTGCCGTAGGGCAAGCTGTAGCGGAGCAATTATAGTTAGCCGAAGCTGTTGTAATACAAGGATTTGTTGCGCCAGTTGTTTCAAATAAACTAACATCATCTATAAAAAAACTTTGACCATCTATTGTGTTATAAGCGATTTGTACGGTATGTGCAGCTCCATCGGCATAGGCACTTAGATCAATAGAAACTAATTGATAGTTTCCCGTACAATCACTGCCAGCAGCAGTAGTAGCATATTCTGAATTACCATCAACTGTTACAGAAACCGTATTACCCGCAGCGCCAGCAGAACAAGAAATATAAAATTCTAAAGTAGCATTAGTACTAGGAAAGGTAATAGCTTGTTCTACAAAACCACTATCACCACCAGCAGTTCCTCCTCCCCAAATAAAGAAATCTCCTGTATTTCCAGTCCCGCTTCCACAGCTAGCAGCAGAACATAATGGAGATCCAAAATTTGCTGAATTTTCGTTCCAAGAAGCATTAGGGCTGCCACCTTCAAAACTTGGATCAGCGACTAAGTTTGCACCAGCCGTTCCGCCAGAGACGACACAACATCCGCCTAAGTTATAAGTAACATCATAGTTGACATTCCCGCTACTCGTTGTACTAATTGGAAAAGTTGGACCTCCGTTTTGAGCAATAGTAATATAGCTGCTACAAGCTGTAGGATCTAATGTTATAGTAGGTCCATTACAAGCACCATCAGCAATTGTATAGTAATTCGTTAATATACTCGGATCAGGATAAACAAGTGCTGTAACGGTACCTGCACTTTCTGCGGTAGATGTACCCGTAGTAGGACAATCAATAGCTAAAGTATAGGTAATTGTTTCAGGTTCACAACTTGCACCAGAGTGAGCAGGAACAATTGTTTTGGCAGGATAACTAGTAGAAGCACCACTAACACCCGTTTCTGACCAAAGGTAACAAGTCGTACTTGTAGGCATGGCAAAAGCTGCTGCTTGATAATCTAATAAATTGAGTTCACCACCAGTAGAACAAAATTCAACTGTTTCATTTATTGTTGTCGCAGAGACAATAGGGCAGGCAGTAGACATCAATGATTCATCACAAGCACCTCCAGTGATAACTCTGGTAGAGTTTAATGCGCCACTTGTTCCGTTCATCACTGCTGCTTGACCTTGTGTAAACATCACTAAACAAGCATCATTGGAGTAATCCATATAGTTGTAAAATAAAGTTGGGTTTGTTGCTGTAGCGCCACATCCTCCACCTGTATAAGGGTGAGAAGGACATCCTCCTGTAGAAGTTGTTTGAGGAGGAGTATCTGCTATTCCATCACCAGTGGTACATCCATTGTCAAAAGTATGTTCTAAGCCATAGTAATGACCAACTTCATGTGTCGTTGTACGACCTAGATTATAAGGAGCACCAGATACGCTTGGTGCAAAATATCCATCATTGATATAAACTCCATCAATGCCAGCACTTCCAGCAGGTACACTACCAGCTAAGTAGGCATAACCAAGGTTTCCACCTAAAGAAGCATCTGATCCAACCCACATATTTAAATAATTATTTCTTCCAGCACTCGGGATAACAGTACTTAAGTCTTCTCCACCTCCTGGATCTTGAGCACGATCAACTAGACCAATGCAAAATTGGATACAAGTATTCATGGCATCTATTTGTTGGAAATTACTTGGATCGCTAGCATCAGGCATCACATCTTTATCTGCGTTATAGCCACCAAAATCTTCGTTGAGGACATCTACAACTTCTTGGATTTGGGCAAGGGAAAAGTTAGTGCCAGATCCTATTGGGCTTCCATCATGAACAATATGGAAAGCTATTGGTATCTGAATGGTTCCATTTGGACAACAACTAGCACTACTTCTTTCTGCTGCTTTTCGGTTCGCTTCTTCAAGAGCTATTCGTCTTGCATTTAAAAATGCATTATACCCATCAGGATTACTTTGCTTAAATTCCATCAGCTTATCGTGTGATCCACATTGCCTAGGTGGAAAAGCATCTCTCTGCGCCTGCGCCGTAAAACTATATACTAATGATAGAATTAGTACTATTAAGCAGTACCAGAGTATTTTTTTATATTTTTTGGGGCTGAAAGTTTTGTCAAAATTAATAAAGGGTGAATAGTGCTGAAATTTCATATAGGTAATAGTTAAAGCTTATTGGTTTGCAGATAGTCTAGCAAATACTATCTTAGTATTAGAAGTAAAACAACTAATAACTTAAACCTTAAGTATCGGTGAAAAAATATGATCGTCATTTTTGCTAGTTATTCTTTCGATAATCTAGACAAAAAAATAAGTGTTATGCTGGGCATAACGACTATTTTCCTAGACGAGTAACGGAGAAAGAAAAGTATCAAACGAGTGATAGAGTTGTTCTTTCAACGTTACTAAATCAATAAATATGGTTGAGAATCGGTAGAAGGGATTGTTTTAACAGTAAATGTAACTTTAATATTAAAACTTTCGCAAGTTAATATATAAATATGGAATTGTAAAGTTATATAATGTTTATTTTTAATGTATTTTATAGTAGATTTAGGGTATATATTGCAAAAGACTTTTGCAGTAGGAAATCCAAGTCTAAACACAAGTTTTTTTTATTTTTTGTAAAATACTTAACTTGCATCCTTAAAAAAAATTGAATGCCTGCATACAAAGTCAAAGAAATATATTATACCCTTCAAGGAGAAGGAGCACATACTGGTCGCCCTGCTGTATTTTGTCGGTTTTCTGGTTGCAATCTATGGAGTGGTAGAGAAGAGGATCGTCATAAAGCGATTTGTCAGTTTTGTGATACAGACTTCTGGGGAACCGATGGTCTAAATGGTGGTCGTTTCGAAACTGCTACTGAACTTGCCGAGGCAGTTGCTAAACTCTGGCCAACGAATTTGAAAGAAGGAATACCTTATGTGGTCTGTACAGGGGGAGAGCCGTTGTTACAATTAGACCAAACTATGGTTGATGCTTTTCATAAAGCGGGTTTTGAAGTGGCTATAGAAACCAATGGTACAATCATTCCTCCTGAAGGAATCGACTGGATTTGTATGAGTCCTAAAGCTGGATCAGAAGTTATTTTGACGAAAGGAAATGAACTAAAGTTAGTTTATCCACAAGTAGGAGCAGAGCCTAGCCGTTACGAAAATTTTGACTTCGAACATTTCTATCTTCAACCAATGGATAGCCCTGAACAAGCACAAAATACTAAAGCTACACTAAATTATTGTCTAGAACATCCCAAATGGCATCTAAGTATTCAGACACATAAGTTGTTGAATATTCCTTAAGCAATTAACGACGACGATCATCCGCTTTGAAAGCTCCTCGATTATGCAAAATCCATTGCGATTCATCTAATGGAGATACACCTTTATAGGTGCGTATTTTTTCGGGACTTGTAGTGGTCTTTTCATAACCATCCAAACTTAATTTAAGACGACCTTTTCCTGAAGTGGTGGCATTGAATTTAATGCTATAATTCATTGCTTTTTCTACAGGCACTCTACCTGTTAGGGTGAAAAAATTACCATCAAAAGTAGGTGCATTTAGTTGTGCATTCATCTGAGTCAAATCACTTGAAACAGCTCCTAATACTTCTTGATTTGCTTTGATTTGAAAAGCATACATGGGTTCCAATAAGTCAGTATCAGCTAATTCTATACCTCGTAAAACACCCATAGGCGTGGCAAGCAAAAAGTCTCCTGGGTTAGAATGTACTTGGTGTTCCGAACCTTCAATCAGTGTGATCTTGATGTCGGTAACTTCCCACCCTTTGATGCCCTGTCTCAAGGACCAGGGTACGGCACGCTTGACCTCGTTTTGATATTTGGTACTAATGTCGCTGGTGCGAACTTTTGAATTGAAGCTTACGCCACTTCCAAGCGGAGCAGGTTCGATCAAAAAAGTCATAATTGCCCAGCAAGGTTTCGGCATCCAATAGCGTACATAGCCTTCGGCAGATTGCTTTGGTGTTTCTTTGTAAATAACTTTTGGAGGTAAGAAATTGGCTGCAATATCGAAGCGATTTTGAAGACTATCTTTTAGTACTTCAGTTTGGATAGGTCCCAATATTTTGAGATGAAACTCTCGCTCTTCTTTATACCATTGAAAATCTAATTGAGGATCTTCAATATTTAGTACGTCTAATGCTTCTCCTAGTTTTTGATAATCTTTTTCTTCTTCTGCAATTGCTTGTACACTCAATACGGCTTGACTGATCGTAGTAAAATTATCCTCAAATTTTTCCTGCCCTAGAATGTCACCTGCTAGAACTATTTCTGAAGTGCTAATCATCCCAATATCGTTAGTGCTAAGTTGTGAGACTTGAACAAGCTTGCCTAATTTGCGCTGATAGACTTGGTTGATTTTGATTTCTTTTTCTAAGTGCTGTGACCAAATCGTATCCTTACTTTTAAGCAGACCACTGTACAATCTTAAGTGTGCCAATCGACCAAGCTTAGCATCATATTCTACTTTGAATACTTTTGCTGAAGCAGTCTCTTTAGTACTATTTTTGATAGTAAAGAAAGTCGTAATAGTATCTAATACGAACTCAATTCCCAAATCCATTTTAGCACTTCCAAATAATAGAGGAACCAATTGTTGAGCTTGAATTTGGGTTTTTGCTTTGTCAAAAATTGCTCCTAAATTAGTAGTGTTTCCTTCTAGAAAATCTTCTAAAAAAGTTTCGTCTAAATCAGCTAAATTTTCGAACGATTTTTCAATGATAGGAGAAGAAGTATAAGATTGTATCTCTAGGAAGTTGATCACCTTTGGACTTTCTGGATCGCTAGTGTCTCCATAGTTTAATACAAATAACTGTGCACCTAAATCTTTTTCAAAATCATGAAACACTTGTTCTAAATCAGCACCAGCACGATCTATTTTATTCATGAAAACAAGTACAGGCAACTGCCGTTCACGAATGCTTTCCCATAGGTTTAGGGTATGTGCTTGGACTCCTTCGACAGCCGATACAACTAAAATAACCAAATCTAAAACCGACAAAGCTCTATCGACTTCTGCCGAAAAATCAATATGCCCAGGTGTGTCTACAATATTAATCTGTGTGTCTTTCCAAACAAAATCAACTGTTGCCGTTTTTATAGAAATGCCTCTACTTTTTTCCATTGCCAAAGCATCGGTAATGGCTGAACCTTTATCTACACTTCCACGATCTTTTGTAGCACCTGCGGTATGCAACAAACATTCTGTTAGTGACGTTTTGCCAGCATCGACATGGGCTAAAATACCAATCGTTAGCGTTTTATTTTGAGACATACTTAAAATGAAAGTTTAAGTAAAAATGAAAGTTTAAATATATAGTAAAGGATAAGCTAAAACCTTTTCATTTTTAT
>JAHDIP010000008.1:43091-58531 GCA_020630735.1 Saprospiraceae bacterium
AAAATGAAAGTTTAAATATATAGTAAAGGATAAGCTAAAACCTTTTCATTTTTATTAGCATTTTAATTTTTATTATGAAAAGCTTTGATCAGGTTTCCATAAATTTCATTTTGTTCTAATATTTTTGGGTTGCCAAGAATGACTAATTGTTGACGAGCACGGGTAAGTGCAACATTTAGTTTTCGATCTACACCATCATCTGAAAGCGAAACCAATGAGTATAATTGTTTAGTACTGTTGGCGCAAAGCGAAATAATAATTACATCTCTAGCACCACCCTGATAGCGTTCGACTGTATCAATGGTCAGCAAATTGACATCCACTTCTTTTTCGACGAGTGCTTGTTTTATTTGAGCAATTTGTGCTCGGTAAGGCGTTATCACTCCAATACAAGTTGGGCTTAAGCTCTTTTCGCTTGCTGCATAGATGCGGTGATAAGCCTCAACAATCTTAGCCACTAAATCGGCTTCGTACTTATTCGTTTTTTCGTTGGTACTCGAAGTGTCTACTTCGGTAGGCAAGAATACAAGTCGTTGTGCGGATAAAAGTTGTTCTAGTGCACTAGCATCTTCAGGAAGCTGATGCTGGATTGTTGCCAATTGTTTTTCATGTGCAGGAATCGTAGACGGTAATATTTTTAACTTGCCTTCATAAAAATATTGGTTCGGAAAATTCATCACTTCTTCATGCATTCGTCCTTGTTGACTTAGACGATCATAAGCCCAATTCCATTTATTTTCGATACAACGTTTGAAGAGGCGTTCAAAAAGAGAATCTCGTAAATTGTTTAAACCAATCGCTTGTAGATCTTTATCTTTTACTGAGGAAGCTTCTTTGTCTTGAACGACCACAGCTGGCAATTGTTTGTGATCACCGATAAGGATAAAGCGTTTGAATTTGGGTAACAAGCCAACTAAGATAGGCTCTAAAATTTGTGAAGCTTCATCAATAATTACTCGATCAAAATTTTTGAGTTGAAGTAATTCCTGTTTACCAGCAATAGAGGAAACAGTAGCTACATAAATGCGATGCCGTTCAATAATTTCTTTTAACTCTTTACGAGTATTTACCTTTTCTATTTTTTTATCTAGTAGCTGACTCTGGAATTGTTCTTTGGTTGAATAACGAGAACCGATACGAATGTATTCGTCTTTGATAAACTTGTCGACGCTTTCTACTGCTTCGCAAATTTCATCGACTGCACGATTTGTATAAGCAAGTAGTAAAATGTTTTCATCTGTATGATTCAATAAGTAAGCAACAAAACTTTTCAGCATCTTACTCGTTTTGCCTGTACCTGGAGGGCCCCAAAGTAAGAAGTATTCTTCTGCCGACATGGCTTTTCTAAATAAATGTTTTTGTTCATCTGATAGCTCTGCTGGAGCAGGTAGTTCAGCTACTTCATTTTGTTGTGGTGCACGCAAACCCAAGAGTAAATTTTTCTTTTCTTCTTTGTATTGTGAAAAGGCAAACAAACTTCGATACATCGAAACAAAACTACTATCCAATAGGTCATGTTCTAGATTCCAAAATTCATGCTCTTTGAAAATAGAATCGTTGAACTGTTTAGAGCGTAAACGCACGATCACTTCCGTCTTTGTAATATCAATAATACTACATTTAAATAACTGATTGGAAAGTACGGTATCGGTCAATTCTTCGAAAGGGTAGAGTACTGCGATGTCTCCTTTTCTAAAATTGGCTAAAGGATTTGTTCGTTCCGTTTTAGCAAAAATAATGATTGGTTCTTGTTCGCTCGTATTATTATTTCGGATGACGAGATAACTGAGCAATTCAAAGTTTTTATCTTTTTCTTCTAAATCATTTAGCCATAAAGAAGCGACACCGTTTATTTTTTCGATGCCTTCGATTCCTGTTTTAGCCAATTGATGCTCGCGTGCAATGAAGCCCGTAAAGGCTAAAAAGTAGCTTCTCTCCAACGGACTCATTTCATGGTAGACCTTTTCGAAAAGTGCCAAATCTTTTTCTAAAAATCCTTTTGCCTTTGGCATACTACTCGGACGAAGTAGATTGAAAATATTCGCCATTTCTGAATCTTTATCTTTCAATAAAGATAAACTGCGTTCAATAGATACCAACTGGTTTCGAGCTTGCATTGCTTCAAATTGCTGCGCTTTTACGGTTGGTGCAAAACGCAAATTCCGTTCATCTACGCCAGAATATAAAATGTAGTTGGTAGAATCGATGCCTGCTCCGAAAGTTGACTTAACCAATAAATCATAGAGCAAGGTTTGAGTATAATGATTGTGACTGATGCCATAGCGATTAGGCATATAAGCCTTTCCACTTTTTAATTCGACAATGCCCGTCTCCTTATCATTGTTTTTGTTTTTGTGGAAAACATCCAAACGTCCTTGCAAGCCATAAAGTTCAGAATAAAAGGTAGGTTCTAAAAAACAATCTTCAACTGCAATTTTATTTTGCTTAAATTCATTCTTTACCATGTTTTTTAAACAAACAAAATGGCGTTGGCACTTCTGCATAATTTCTCGGACTTCTCTATCCTCAAAAATGACAAAGGCCAAAGGATTGAGTCGAAAGACTTTTGGAAATAATTCCTTGAAGGTGCTTTCTGGATTACTCATTAGCTCATCCAAAAAGAAGTTGGCGATATTTCCAATCATCAGATACTTGCTAGGGGAGAAGGGCATAAATTTTTTCAACAAATGAAAAAGCGGCTCTGTTCCAAAATTTTTGAAGCATTCAGCAATAGCTGTTACGTCAACTAAATAGTCAGGCTCTACAACAAAGGCACGAGGTCTGTAGATACCTTCTTTATCAATTTCGACATCTATCAAATGGACGACTAATGGAAAGCCAAAGGTGTGTCGAATGGCTTTTATGGTTGGATTAAAATTTTCGTTTCGTTCTGCAATATTGTACTGCACTTTTATATCAATAGCAGGATTGTCTTCGTCTTGAACGATGAGTTGTTCTTTCTCCGCATCATCCGAAAGAACAACGATACGAGCCTTGACTTTAAAGTCTTTTACTTCGACAGGTGCAATCGTATAAAAACCATCAGGCGGCAAAATAGCACTTAATTCGTTTGGAGGCGATTGCTTAAATAAGGCTTGGATAGTTTCTGTTAATACCCGAAGACCAAGTTGATATTGTAGGGCTAATTCTTCTTTATTTTTCTTACTCTTGTCATAAAGTACAGCACGTGCAATTTTTCTGAAATGATGAATGTAAAACTGAGATTGTCGTTTGATTTTGTACCGACTACAGACAAAAGCGATACGAGCGAATAAAGTAGTAAATTGTATTTTCTCTTTTTGAGTAACTTCTACAAAAACTAAATTAAGCAAGCGATACAAGCCCTCTATCTTATCCTTCAGGCTAGCACCTTCCAATTGGTGTAGCTTCAATACCTCTCTGTAAAATAATCGTGCTAATTCTTGTTGCTTCATAGTCGTTTTAAATTTAGCACTCAATTTAAGACTAAAATCAATGAATTAATAATTAATCATTCAATGATTATTCTGTAAGGAGAAGATTATTTGTTTTCATTATTTGCAAGGCTTTTGTGGTTTCCTCTTTTGCATTGTTGAGCGTACCAGGAAGCATAATAAGTCGTTTTTTTAGTTTTCCTTGTTCATTTTCAAAAAGCACTTCAAATCTTGAACGAGTAAGCCAGCCCATCCCTTTTGTGAATTTTACCTTTTTGATAGATGTTCTGTTTATAATTGGAGTTGCTGAATTATTGCGACTTGCTAGTATTCCATAAAGCAAGAATAATCCTGCAATAAGAAAGAAGAGAGTCGAATATATTTCATTTTTCTTAAAATGCATATATGCAGCAAATAGATTTCCGATAACTAGGAGTGCATAAAAAAATAAAACCCGATTGATGTTATTACCAACAAGGGCACTAGATACATTTCCAATGACACCATCTCTTGATAATACTATTTTATCAGGTAGGATATGACAGTAGCCTGTTTTAGTTTTAAATACATTAGCTTTATCCATTGACCTTATCTTATGAGTGTAACATCTCCATTGAATATTTTTTCTGAACCATCCAAAAATCGAGCAATAATGTAGTAGGCATAGACTCCTGTAGCCGCTTCTTTTCCTTTAAATCTGCCGTTCCACCCTCGAAAACTTGGATCATTATTTACTTTTTCAGCAAGGTAAATCATATTGCCCCAGCGATCAAAAACGGCAAAAGTAAGTACTTCATCTAAAGCAATAGAACCATAAAAGCGAAAAAAGTCATTTACCCCATTCGCATCAGGTGTAAAGGCATTAGGGATATACATTTCAATATTTGATTTATCTACAATGATCTGAATAGAATCGACGACACCACAGCCGAAGTCGTTGAGTGCTTCTACAAAAAGCGTGGTATTCTCTGTAGCCTGATAGTTTTCAACATAATTCGTTTCGCTGACAAGCACACTATTTTCAGTATACCAACTAAAATCAATAAGGCTTGGATCAAAATAATCTAAATTGATATCAACTGTTTCTCCCAAAAGAACTTCTACTTGAGGAATAACTTGGATACCTGTACTAGGTGCAATCGACGTTAACTCTAAAAGAATAATACTATCGCAACCAGCTTGATTTAGAATAGTTGTCTCGAAGATGCCAGGTTCGGTAGTTGTAATATCATTGAAAGTGTATGTATCACCTTCACAGAAGGAGTCTTCTATAGTTGCATAACTAACAGGAACGACATCTAAGGTAATTTGAAGAATGGAATCGCAACCGTCTGAAGCGGGAATTGTTATTTCGTAATAGCCAGCTTCTTCTAAATTTTCATTTCCTACCGTATAGCTTTCATTATCACAAATGGAGGTATTAACTGTCGTGTAATAAGGTGGTAAAATAAGCTCGTATATTTGGGACAAACTACAGCCATCATCCGTAATAGCAGAAACAACATAATCACCTTCAGGAGCAGTAGTATCTAATATTAAAGTTGGATTTGTTTCTCCGATTATCGCAACACCATTATGATACCATTGGTAGTTAGCCGTAGAACCTAAGGGAGTATTTGCTGTAAGTGTTACACCATCTATACAAACACTACCTGATATGCTTTCGAGTGGAAAACCAAAAGCACTGACTTCTTCTAGTGCCAAGCGATCTGCATAAAAGTATGGGTCTGATGTATAGTTTGGATTAGCAGCACAACCAGGTCCAATGACCAATACTTCGTAAGCTTGATCTGCAACAAATTCGACAACGACATTGACCCATTCATTAGAGCCACTTACTTGTTGTTGTGCTAGCTGAACATAACCACCTGCATTAAGTGGACAACCAACGTTTTGATTACCTCCAAAAGGTAAATTGAAGCAATTGGTAGAAGCAAAAAAAGCGATATTAAACTGTGTACTTCCTTGTGCATTATTTTGGAATCCAACAAAGAAGTCGAGCCGATACGTTTCTCCAACAACCATAGGTTCTAGCAAACAAGCGCCTACATACTCTTTGTAATTGGGCCCAACAAAAGCTTGTCCGTCTCTAAAACCTATTCCGCCTTCGCCATCAGGAAAGGGTAAAGGGGCAACGGCAGGAATACTTGTATTGCCCAGATAGCTTCCACAGGTATGTACATAGTCTGAGGTTGCATTGGAAGCTTGTATCCAATTGTCAGCACAAATCAACATCTCATTTGCATTTGGGCAACAACTTCGTTCCTCAAAAGAGGGATTAGGAATCAGTGATGACCCGATAAAAGCGGAGCAGACACAAGCCTCATCGTTGAGATCTATTTGTCCATTACCATCATCATCTATTCCGTTATCACATATTTCTTGAGCAGAAAGGGAGATAGCCGATAGACTAAATAGAAGTACTATAAAAAAATTATTCAATATACCTAGTTGCATTTTCTTTTATTGATTTCGAGCATGGTTAACTTGGTTTTTTAGTGAATTAAGAGCGTTTTCCCAAGTCGCAAGAGAAATAGCATCACCATGCTTTTCTCTAGCTTCAATAGTAGCTGCTCGTATTTGTTCACTCCAAGTATCCAGCAATTGATTAACTTGTGCTTCTGAAAACGGCCCTTCTTTAAATTCTATTTTGAGTTGTTCATATTCTTCCTCAAAACTTACCCAACCTGCGGTTAGTTTATCGCAACTAGCAGACCATTGTTGAGATCCAAAAAATCCATTTGCAAAGGGCTGACAATTATTAGTAGTTTCTCCCCAGTCATCTGCCACAGGTGTTACAGGATTGGCATCAAAAATAATATTTTCGAAAGCATTATCTAAGTCCCAAGGAATGAGGTGTAGTTTTTTGTTTGTTGGTTCTTCGTACCAATAGTAGTTATGGTTGGAGCAATCACCACCATTACAATACCAATGATAAGGGCCGTCGTCATGGCGAATCATTCTGTCTACTACCCAATAAGAAAGAATTTCGTCAATGTTCATTGATTGAGCAATTGTTGATTGTATATCAGACTCATCTGCATCAGCAATAGCCTGAGCAAAATTTTTCATAATATCAACAGAAGGATTTTCGTCTTCGTTTGTCTTTAGTGCTTTGATATAGGTTTCATTACTAAAGGCTTGGCCATCCATATTTAGTGGCCAGACTTCTTTGTAGACATTACCATCATCATCATCAAAATTATATTTTGCAAAGCGACCGTCGATTTGCTCAGTCAAGGCATAAAGACCAGAATATTCGCCATTGATCATCAAGCGAGCATGTACCGAACGAGGGGCAGGAACACCCATGTTTCTAAAAAGCCAATAACCTAATCGCTCTCGCATTTGAGAATCATCTAAGTTTTGAGAATGAAACTGTAGTTTGTTTAACCCATAGAATTTATATTCTGATCCTTCCCAATTGATTTTTACTTTCATAGAAAGCTTTGTACAGGTTTTATAACCTGAAGGATTTGCCCAATTAACACCAGAAAGGCAATTGACAAATGCGCCTACTGATCCTTTGTAACGAACACCAATGGGACTCAAAGTATCGCCTTCAAAAATGAGCATGGCTTCTACATATTCTTCAGCAGAAGGGTCCGCATCTATTTTTGCTAAAGCATCTGGAGGTATGACTAATTCGAACGTATGTAATTTTTCTTGATCAAAGATGAAATCAGAATTTAGGTTTAAATATTGCTCATCTCCTGTAGGAATAATTGTAGGAGTCCCCGTATTCGTATTTGGTGGTTCTGTTGTAGGATTACTAGGAAGGACAGTATCGTCTTCTTTTTTACACCCTAAAATGAAGAGTATCAGTAATATAGGGATAATACGGTATAAGTTCATTGTAGAGCATTAAATTTACAAATGACTTACAAGATAATGCTATTTATTGGAAAAGATGAAGGAATTGGTGGGAATGTCGCATGATAAGCGCATGCTTACATCCTACTAGTTCAGAGTCTTATCATTTGTGTTATGCCTAACGATATTCGGTTATCGAATCATCATTTGTAGCTTTTGATTGATGCTCTGTTACTTTAATCGTTTTGCAATCTGAAAACCACTTTGGTTTCTGTTTAATCTTCGGCGACAATAATATTCCATATAATTTTGACGATCAATTTTTTGGATAAGGATGGGCAACAGGATAATAGTAAACGCTGGATATCCTTAGGGCGCATTTCTTTAGATAAAAAAAGTTCTAATGGAATCGGAAGATTTAATAATGTTTTAGAAGTATCTATATTTCTAATACCAAAGGTGCAGAGTTTGAATTTGTAAAGACCTTCAGATAATTGTTGACGCTCCAATAGGTAACTCATTGCTCCTAACTGATCGCCGTTTTTGACAGGATTAAGATGGCTTGTTTGTAAAATTTCTTCTTGATATACTTGGTCAAAATCGTTGGCTACTATGCTACAAATAATGGGTATGGTCAGTCCTCCACTAATGACTAAATGCTCTATTCCAAAACGCATTTTATTGTTATGAATAGGGTGACTATTTCTGAATAAATTACAGTAGATACTACCAATAGATAAGTCGATTAAATTGGCTGTGGTATGTGCAATCAATGAAGATTCAGAAAGTTGATTTAAGTTGCCAACTGAAGACTTATTTGCTAAATTATAGATATTATGCTCAACCTTTTTTTGTTCTGGACTTTTATCTTTTTTACTAAATATTTCAGCTATCGGAATAGCTTCTTGTTTAGTCTCAAAATAGTCGAATAAAGACCTTCTTTCTAGTTGAAGGATAAGTTCTCCATTTTGATTACTAAGGTTAATTATGCTATCGACAGTAGTAAATTGTTTGCTCGAAGTTGCTTGAATTGAAGTAATACACATCGAGCTTTTTAGGGTTTCGTCGTAGTAAGCAGGTCGTATTTGACGGACATTGGAAATTCCCAAATGATACTTGCAATGAATAGAATATACTCTAACCAATTCGCACAAGGCAAAATTGATTAATGCATGATAAGGTATGGGACGAGACGTATAGCTGAGTTGTTGGGCGAAGGGTTGATCATTTTCGATGCGGTAACAATTATTAACTAAGCTTTTCCAATGACTTACCCATGCAGCATCTATTGTGGTAGGGATACGACCATTTATAACTTTACCTATGTGTAGTTGAGTTGGATCAAAAGTATGCTTGATTGTTTGAGGACGTGCTACATTAACGACGAGATGATTCGTAGGTTTGATTTTTTTATTCAGCTCCCTTTTCATTTTTTTTATGAAGGGAGGAGCGAGTAATTTATTGGAGCCGTTTCTTAATATTCCACCCTCTGTTTGATTATAATATTCAATATCTTGTTTCAAAATGTCGTAGTCTTTTTGGCTAATATTGAAAATATCATTGACGAAATCTAATTGATTGGGATGTAAAGCAACTTTAGCATCCATACCTATTGCTTTGGCTTTATGAGCATCTTCTTGTAAGCCTTCGTAATCGTGGATATTGGTATAAGGAGTATCTATGGCTACAAGATTATGTGCTCTTGCTGCAACTACTGCTTGTTGTCTGGCCATGCCCAAACTAATGTCATTTCGTATACTTCCAAGGTCAGCAAATAAATCAGCATGACCAATAATAAGAGCTATATTCCTTTTAGAAGCTCCTGCAATTTCAGATGCATTTATTAATGCTTCACTCCGTTCAATAATCGGAATAAATTTGAAGTGACCAATGGGAATTTGACATCTTTGTTCGATTTCAATTACAAGTTGATTATAGGTTTCAATATCTTCTTTTGTGCGTAGCATAGGTAATATAAAACCAGCAATTCTATCTGTAAAATGTAGACTAAAATCTTTGTGTAATTCTTCAACTTCATCAAGTTCATTGCATCTGATAAAAATAGGTTTATCTACTTGATACGTTGCTTCCATATATTGCTGAATTAGTGTTCGTGCAACATTTCTTCGAACAGGCGGACAGCTATCTTGCAAGTCTAATATAAGCCAGTCGGCACATTGGTAATAAGGGAGATGATCGTATACTTTTGACTTATACGCTAGTAAAAATAAAACAGAAGATGGAAGATTGTTTAGAGAGGGAGAAGAAGCGGATTCATTCTTTAACAAGCCTTTTCTGAAAGCCCAATGAGCAATTTCGTTAGCAAAAAGACCTGACCGTTGTATCTTCCCTTTAGTAAGATCAAGAAGGGTATTTGTAACCGCTTCAAATGAACCTCTTTTGTGGTAATAATAGTCTGCTTCGCCTTCGACAATATAATCGACCTCCTGTAAAAAATCTTTATGTAAATGTTTACGTTGGTATACATTACCAGTACCTGCTTTATTAGCACTCGTAACCATTATTACTTTTCCTTCATCGGCACAAAGTTCTGCTAAGTTGCAAATGTCTTCATTAAGGTTAATAAAAAAAGCAATGGTATTATTGTTTTTTAAGAAGGATGACGCTTCGTTTAAAATAGGCAAGCGATCATTATAAAAGTCAATTAATCCTAGAGGATAATTGATAAGTGTTGCAATCTTTTTGTGTTGACTACCACAGAACCGTTCAAAGAGTTTTGGAGTAACGGCAATGCCACTTGGTTTAGAGAGCGGTCTATTTTTGAGTGCATAAATTTTTTGTATAGCTTTTTCTTCTGTTGCAGCTAAACCAAAACCCATGACAGTAGGGAATAAGACAATTCCTCCATTAGCAAGACATTCAAATGACTTTTTTAAAGTGGTTTGTTTGCTCATCGAAGTTTGATTTACTGGAGTTGTTTAAAAAATATTTCTAGATGACTTTCATTAATAATCTGCCTCGCACTGTTCTACTCGTTAGTACTTCAAAAGCATGTATAAAGTCGTTAATAGGAATAATGTCGTGAATGCGAATTTTGATTTTTCCTTGTTTGTACCAGTCCAGTACTTGTTGTATATTTTTCCTATTTTGATTCGGAAACTTTCTAGCAAAAGTTGACCAAAAAACGCCCGTAATATGACAGCCTTTTAGTAGCGGTAAATTGAGTGGGATTTTTGCAATCTGCCCGGCAGCAAAGCCTAGTACCATAAATCGTCCGTCCCAGCCAATTGCTCTAAGCGCCATTTCGGAATATTTGGAACCGATTGGATCACAAACCACATCTACACCTTTTTGTTCAGTTAAGGCTTTGAGTTGACTTTTTAAATCTTGTTGTGTATAGTTAATGCACTCGTCAGCTCCCTCAGCTTTGCAATAGGCAAGTTTTTCCTCTGTTGAAGCACAAGCAATTACCTTAGCTCTCATTGCTTTGGCAACTTGGATAACAGCGGTACCTACACCGCCAGAAGCGCCAAGTATGGCGACGGTTTGGTTAGCTTTAAGTTGAGCACGATCTTTTAGGCAATGAATAGCCGTTCCGTAAGCACAACAAAATGATGCTGCTTCTTGAAAAGACATTGCTTCAGGAATTTTATACACATTTTTTTTAGGCAATTGAATAATCGTTCTGGCTGCACCATAAACCATTCCACCAGCAAAGACACGATCTCCAATTTTAATTTCTTTGACGTCTTTGCCAACATCAACAACAATTCCGCTAAGTTCGCCACATGGAGAAAAAGGAAGAGTAGGACGATACTGATCCTTACCTTGTAAAAGGAGTGCATCTGGGAAATTCATGCCGATGAAGTGCACCTGAATTTTTACCTCATCTTTTGCGAGCGGAGACAAATCAAGATTAGAGAATATTAGTTGTTTGGGGCTACCATAATTAATACATAATAATGCTTTCGTAGAGGTCATTTATAGAAAGTATGTTTTCACTTTGGAATAAGTTATTTTAGTCCAAGCACTTAATGGGTGAAAAATAAATTCCGTATTTTGGCTATAGAATTTTAGCGTTTAGACGAAGAATTGTCCTAGCTTGCAACAAGGAGCAAAGAGCATACTGTGATAGCCTAGCTATCGCGAGTATTTTTGATATGATTGTAGTGGTGCAAAGCAGAAAAGATTTTGGAAATCTTTTCAACGGAATGAACCGCTAGTTGGGTTTGCAACTCTAAAATACAAGCCTCAAATCGGAAAGTTATTATTTAACTCGTACTACTTAAGTGCTAATATAACCCTAATTATGTAAAAAATGGAGTTATCTCCACTTTTGTCTGTTAGCAATATTATTCTACAATAAAAGAATGACTTAAATTATGTGCACCAGTTTTAATCGTTAGAAAATAAGTTCCTGTAGGAAAGGATGATAAATCAAACTGTTGCTGTTGTTGACCAAGGATCATTTTATGTTGGAGCACCATTTGCCCTAAACTATTATTGATCTGAAGTGTCGTTTCTTTCGATAGATTTTCTAAAAACTGAATATTTAATTTTTCTTGAGTTGGATTCGGAAAAATCTTCACCGTTGTAGTTGGTGAAATGCTAATCGTATTTGTTGTTTCACTATTTACATAAATGAGCAGAGAACTCAACATAACAGCACCATGCGTATCATAATAATTATCTTCTTGTCTGAAGATAACTTGATAGGGTTGCGTTCGTGCATGAGCTTCAGTTGTTTGCCAAGAAAAATTAGCATTTATATTTGCCGTTTGGTAGCCTTCAGGAGCTGTGAAAATTGCAGGATTTTCCACTTCGAATGGACCACCATCTGCAGAAACTCTTTGGATTTTTTCCTCTGTGTCAATTTCGAAATCCAAGTCAATTAGATCGCCAGTGTTTATCATAAGATCACCACTAACAAACTCAGGGGTTGGAGGTGGAACACCACCTTCATCTACTATTATCTGCATATCTCTTATCGTATACCCAATCAGCTCACCATTTCGATATTCTTTTATTTTTATGGCAATATTGTAGATACCAGCAAGCTGTGGACTGTCCCAAACAAACATTCCTGTTTGTTCATTTAGTGTAGTCACATTATTAGCACTAGGCTCTATTTCGTTAGGAAAGAAGTACATACTTATTGCCTCATCTAAATCTTGTAATGGGGTAATGAGTTCGTAAGCTAGGCTATCGCCATCTTCGTCAAACCCATTTGGTGCATGATAAAATGTCTCTTCTGTAAATGCAACATCCAATGGAATACTTAAAAGTTCGGGTGAATGATTTGATATTCCTGCATCAAAATCAAGAATACTAATGAGGGCTTGTATATGGAAAGGTACATTATCAGAGTTAGGAGGATTCACATTTAATATATCACTATTCCGGTTTGGATCGGTCATATAGATGGTGTATTGACCTTGAGCGCCATAGTTATGTACAGCTGTATAAATATTTAACTTTGAATCCGCACCGATAGGTTCTCCTTCTCCATTTGGTCCGTTTACTCGTGCTACCCAATCGCAGCTTCCATCTCCCCAACAAACATGTAGGCTATCTCTATCGGCAGGAATACTTGAAAGTTTAGTATAAGTAATGATACTAGCTTGTATAGTCGTAGCATCGGTTTGATGGTAAACTATTTCTCCAGCACGGTTATGCGTGGCAAATAAGAATTGTGGGAATAGGAGAAAAGCTGTAATGACGGAGTATAGGAATAATTTCATAGCAATCTTTTTTTGATAAAATATCCGCTATAAGATAGAAAAAATCATCATGTAAATCAACTACTTAAAACTATTTAACTAATTCAGCATCCTCCAGAATATAGTTGAGATAATATAAATCAGAATCATTAAGCTTAAGCTTACCTTTAAAAGTAGTAACAGCATCTTGTTTGAATCGTTTGGTCGTTTCATTTATATGAATGTCCATAACTGTTTCAGGACCAGCTCCTCCACAGAAGAAGCAATTGGTAAAGGGGTAAGCAGAAAGCACCAGTAGCTTGTCGTCCCCCACTTCATCTATAGGTATGATGTAGCCTTTTATTTGTATATATTTCCCTTCCATTTGTTTTATGATTGGATGAAAAATAGGGTAGGGTACATAGGCATCTAATTCAGGTGTGTATTGTTCATTGAATTTTATATGTCCGAGCATCTTCCAGTCTAATTGAATAACACCATTTTTATCAGTTACAAACGAAAAGGTATCAGCAGGAGAAAAGGTAAGTGAAGTATCTAGGGTAATCGGTTCTTTTTTTTCGATGGTGTCTACAGGATTGGTCTCGACCATTGGTGCGATTACTTCCGTAACACTATCTTCTATGGTAGTTGTAATCGTGCTGTAAAGGGCAAAACAGGCGAGTAAAATAAAAAGTAGTATAGCAACATTTTTTCCCATAATGCAAGGATAAAAAAAATCAAATAAAAAAAGGGAAATGATCGATATCATTTCCCTTTTTTATCTAAAAAGAAAGTTTTAAATAATTGATTACTTAACAGAATCAACAATCGATTTGAATGTCTCAGGGTGATTCATTGCTAAGTCAGCTAAAACTTTTCTGTTGAGTGCGATATCATTTTCTGATAATTTGTGCATTAATCTAGAATAAGAGATACCATGCATACGAGCACCAGCATTGATACGAGCAATCCATAGACGGCGGAAAGCACGTTTTTTGTTTCTTCTATCTCTATAAGCATAAGTTAATGCTTTTTCGACAGCGTTTTTAGCTACTGTATATACTTTACTTCTAGCACCAAAATAGCCTTTGGCCATTTTAAGGATTTTTTTTCTTCTTTTTCTAGAAGCAACATGATTGACTGAACGTGGCATAATTTAGATGTTTTTAGTACGGCACAGAGATTCGAAAGAATGCTTTATATTCTGTACCCTCGTTAAAAATAAAAAAAGGTTTTTACATGCAAAGTAATAACTTCATACGTTTTTCGTCGGCTTTGTCTACAAGAGCACCGTGACGAAGACGTAATTTAGCCTTTTTACTTTTGTTTCTCATCATGTGAGAAGTCTTAGCATGATGTCTTTTCAACTTCCCAGAACCGGTCACTTTGAAGCGTTTCTTAGCGCTGGAGTGAGTCTTCATTTTAGGCATTTCAACTAATATTTTGATTAAATTAATATCGTTTGCAGCAAACGAGGTGCAAAGATAGCAAAAAGCTATAGTATTATCAAATACTATCCAGTAATAATAGAAAAAGAAGAATTAAAAGAAAAGATCTACTCTTCTGGTTTGGCTTCCTTTTTAGATTTAGACTTAGATTTCGTCTTGGCTACTTTCTTAGGAGAAATGATGACGATCATACGACGACCTTCCATTTTAGGCATGGCCTCTGGTGCACCAAGTTCTTCTAATTCTTTGATGAAACGCAATAGGAGTAGTTCTCCACGGTCTTTGAATACAATAGTACGACCACGGAAATGTACATAGCATTTTACTTTAGCGCCTTCTTCTAGGAATCCTCTTGCATGACGTAGTTTGAATTCAAAGTCATGTTCGCCCATATTAGGACCAAAACGAATTTCCTTAACGACAGTTTTCACTGCTTTTGCCCTAAGTTCTTTGTCCTTTTTCTTTTTTTGGTAAAGGAATTTCTTATAGTCTATGATTCGACAAACAGGTGGAGCTGCTTTTGGAGAAATTTCGACAAGATCGAGATTCATTTTGTCGGCCCAGTCGAGTACCATTTTGGTAGAGTAGATATCTGAAGTAACTTCACGACCAGCGGCCTTACTCACTTCTTCTAGGTTATCACCAACAAGACGAATTTCAGGAACTCGAATTAAAAAGTTAATACGGTATTTAGGTTTGTCATCGTGTCTTTGATTTCGTCGGTGATTTGATCTTTTTGCCAATAGATATTTATTTTATTATAAAATGGATTCTAAATTTAATAAACTATACTAAATTAAAGTGAATTATTTGTAAAATAGTTTCATAAAATACTAAATAATTCAACAAATATGGTGTTTTTAGTGCTATGAACGAAGTTTTTATGAATAAACTTTGTATGGATTTATAGTATTGGAGTAAATATATACGTAATTGATTGGTTTTGTACGTTTAGTAATGATCAACTAATGACTACCACTTTTGCCTATAATCTTATGTTCCAATATTTCTTCAAAAGGTCTTAAACGTTAGTAACGTTAAAAGAATAAATCCATTACTTAAACAAAAAAGTACATCCAGATTCGCTTTCAAAACTATTTTAAGAC
>JAHDIP010000009.1:0-30984 GCA_020630735.1 Saprospiraceae bacterium
AGTTTTGGGTATTCTTCAAAAATCTAACAATATTCAAAATTTAAACAGGCTCTAATTGTATTGATCTAAATTCAAAATCAACACCACCAACTATACCAATAGTTATAAAAAGTGGATCTTTACTATTGTATGATTTTCTGAATGTATGTGTGACTTCTAAGTTTTTTTCAAAGAATCCCTTTTCTCGTTCCGAAAGACTAAGTTTTTTTGTAAATGAAACTAAACAATTTAAATCATCCCTTGACTCTTCAAAGCCATTGTTGGGTTTGCCAAGGTAAATAATTATCTCAATTGCTTCTTCCTGTTGACTTTTAAATTTCATCCTTTCCAATCGTATGAATGCATCTACGATTGATCTTCTTTCAAAATGGTTACCGAATTTAGCTGGTTCGGATTCTTTTAAGTTATCAATTGAGCCGAAGATATCAAATGGAAATTGTAGGGTATTCGTACTAATGCTTAATTCCCCACGTAAATTATGCTCAAACCTATTTTTTATTGATCTGACATTTGTTAGACTTTTTGATGTACTACTCTTGGTTAATAAATATAGCAACTTACAATAAGCAGCTTCAACTGTCATATCTCCTCCATTAGCAACACCAATATCAAATAATACTGCACTAGTTTCAAATACTTTTAGTTCTACTTTTCCGTACTCACATTCTGTTATATTAGCTACAACGATAAATTTTTCATTGATTAAATATTTAATGAAACCGATAAAATCATCATCATCAGGAGTATTTCCAGAACCATATGATTGTAAAATAACACCTCTAACATCATCATCATGATTTTCAATCAACGATTTGTATGCTGAAATATCCATTTCTGGGAATACAGGAAGGATTATAACTTTTGCATCTAGTGGTCTCAGGCTTTTACTATCTACTAAGTTAGGTAATTCATAATCACTTCGTAATTGATTATAATTTACGATTAATCTATCATCTTTTAATGTTCCTAATGGGACATTTTCATTCGGTGTGTAAAAACTATCTGATCTATCTGATGCATTTTTTTTAGTGACTCTATTTCCACGAAACAAACTATTAGCATAAAAAACGGTTACCTCTTTTACCGAAAGAGGACTGTTTTTGGCATCTGGTGCTGCTGTACGGATTGCGTTGATGATATTATGCTCTGCATCATTGTTTGGAGCTCCAATAGGTACTTCTGAACCTGTTAATACAACGGGTTTATTTAATCCTTCAAGTAAAAACGAAAGCATTGAAGAAGTATATGCCATTGTATTTGTCCCATGTAATATTACGAATCCTTGATAATTATTAATTTGCTCCAGAATAATTTTAGCAAGAGTGATCCAGTCTGAACTTTTAATATTTGAAGAATCTATAGTATTCTTAAGACCTACAAAATGAATATCAAAAGGTAAAATAGCCAACTTGGGGTGTAGAATATTTGTTAATTGCTTTACAGATGATGCCATTAAAAAATCAGTATGAAATTCATCAGAATCAGTAGATTTAATCATTCCGACAGTACCCCCTGTATAAATTACACAAACTGGTGCCGCATTAAATTTACCTTTGAAATTTACAATTTCGGTTTTTACAGCTTTAGAAAAATGATCAGTAATCAAACCTTTAATTGAGAGAATATTACTATGTCCTTGATCTGTTTTCTTACCAATATAATTTTCAATATGTGGTATTATAGATGATATTAATTTATTTATAGCATTGAATAATTCATTTTCTGCTTCTTTTTTCAGTAGCATATCAGAAGTAATAGAAAAATTCAAGCCTGTATCACTCGATGCGTTTGTTAACTCGTCAATCCAGCTTTCACTATCGTCAAATAATCCATATATTTCATTCAAATAATTGGCAATAGGTTCAACTTCTATTGGGATTATTTTTTTGCTATTATTTCCAGTATTTTGAATACTTTTGAAAAAAATCCACTCGTCATGACAATACTCAGACCTAAAGTAATCTGGTGAAAAGAAAACAAACATTATGGCGCAACCTTCTATGGCACTCAATATTTCATGTTTTATCTTTTGTCCTGCTTCAATATTATCTTCATCAAAAAAGATTAATTCATCCTTATCTCGTCCTTTGTACCTAGATAAAAATTTTTCCTTAAATGTAAATATTGGATTATCAATGATATGATTAAAAGTTGCTGCTTGATTATCTTTTCTTGCATAGCTAAAAAAAATCTTCTTGTATGTCTGTATTTTCATAAAGGCTAATAAACTATTGAATGAAAAAATAACCTAATTACTGAGATAACTCCTTTAAGACGTCTATTTCTCCTTTAAAATCTGCATGGAAATATTCTTTCAGTTTAGAATATTCAATACTTTGACCAAGTAACCATGCTAATTTTGTGATTTGAGATTCCATACTCATATTAAATGCAGGAATGGCTAAATCTAATTCTTTGAGTTCTTGACCTGGTTCATTAACTTGAAAATTTGCATTACCGCTCGGAGCTTGCGTTGTAACAATTATTGGAATCCGTTTTCTTTTCAAATATTCAAATCCTTTTCTAAGTTCATTACTTGCATCACCAGCACCAAATGCACGAAGTATAAATCCTTTTACTCCATTGTTTTCAACTAGACTTTTAAAAAAATTTACATCCATACCAGGAAACTCAGTCAATGAAGCTAAATTCATTTCAAAATTATTCTGAACTATTAATTGACGGCCTTGTTCCGCACGATGCATATCTTCATCTACAAACCTGTTATTTTTGATTGTTCTTCCATCTAAATATTCATTATGTTTTGCTAAATTTCTTGAATCTATAGTGATAATTCTGCCAATTCGTCCAATACTAGCAGTAGTAAATGATTGAAATGCATCATAATCAAATTCGGTACTTTTTTTAACTCTTGTACCAGAAATAATATGACTACCAAATACCACAACTACCCCCATTATTTTATCATATGACCAGGTCGCAAGTCGAATAGCATTATCCAAATTCATTAAGGCATCAGAACCAGGTTTGCCAAACGGAACTTGAGAACCTGTAAGTATAATTGGTTTTTCATTATTTCTTATACTAAAGGATAAAGCTGCAGCAGTATATGCCATTGTATTTGTACCATGGGTTATTATAAAAGAATCATATTCATCATATTCCTTTTTTATTTTATCACTTAACAATTTCCAATGACTTGGTAAGATATTAGAACTATCAACATCACAAATAGTTTCAGGTGTAATAACAACATCATAGAACCATTTCTCTTTAATTTCTAAAATGGTATGATTTAAATTTTTTAAAAAATCTGTTGCTGCTTTTTTTTCATTTTTTCCAGCAATATTGCCACCGATTGTACCTCCTGTGGTAAGCATTAAAATTTTCTTTTCTTTCATAATATTTTTTTTGTCAAAAAATTATTTCCAAAAACTATATAAGTCATTTAAGGTTTCTCTTTTTTTGATAATTTTAATATCATCATTATTGTATCCTAATACTTTAGGAATTTGTCTACTATTATATCTAGACCACATACTCAGTGTATATGCTCCAACATCATGAATGATTATATAATCTCCAATTGTAACTTCTGGTAATTCTATATCTTTTGCTAGAATATCTCCTGCAAAACATAATGGACCAGCTATTATATATTTCTTTTTATCTAAACCTAATTTGATGTTTCCAAATGAATCTAATACGGTTATCTCATGATGCCAATCATTAGGATGATATGCCTTTCTTAATAAAAAATCTGCACCAAGATGTATTGATAAGATTTTATAGGAAGATTCATTTTTTACATATTCAACTCTAGAAACTGCCCAAGCAGTATTTGCATGGATAAATCTACCAAATTCAGTTAATAAAGTGAACTCTTCAGAAAATAATTTAGGGAAATTCTCCTTTGCTTGATTATAATAAATTAAGATGTCTGGAATTTCATCATCAAACCTGTAGGATACAGGAAAACCACCGCCAATATCAAAATATTCAATACGTCTTCCTTGGATTTGTAATTTATAATTAATTTCTTTAACCAATTCAAAAACTTTTTTAAGTCCAAGGATTAATTGATCAATTGAAATCCCTTGAGAACCAATGTGTAAGTGTATCCCATTAAGAAATTTATGATTTATATATGTTTTGATGATTTCTAGGCGACGTTCATTTATAGGAATTCCAAATTTGGAAATTTTGTCTGCTACACTAGTAGTTTTTATAGAACCTGCACCAACTTGTGGATTAATTCTTACACCGATATTACTATTTGAGTTTGTTTTTTTCAATATATCGGATATCCTATCTATTTCCATAAAAGAATCTGCATTAATATGTACACCTAGTTTTAGAGCATATTTCAATTCTTCTTGTGTTTTTGACGGAGAGTCAAAGACGATATTTCGACTAGAAAAGCCAATTTTTTCAGCAATATACAATTCTGGGAAACTCGCAGCCTCGATACCTACATCAAGTCCTTTTAATAAATGCAATATTTCAATTAATGGATTAGCTTTTGCAGCAATTGCATGAATAGTATTTCGAGGGAATATTTCTTTTACAATTCTCACTCTGGACTCAAGGTAATCTAAATCATAAAAAATAACTGCAGTATCTTCATCACTAATAAGTTTATTATTAGATAAGGTAGTCTTAAAAGTATTACTTATTTCTTCTCTTCCAATCCTTTTTTTCATGAGGTATATATTCTATATTAAGAATGAGGTTTGTTGACAATTTTTTCAAAAAAACACAAGCCTAAGTAAAAAATAGCTGATCGAAGTTAAAAAACTTAGATCCAATATCTGCGCCGTTTTTACAAGGTATCTTTAGCAGGCTACTAAATGACAGAAAGTTATTAGTTCTATCTAATTTTTTTAAAACAAAAATAAAATCAGGCTGATTATATGGTTTTACAACCACAAATGACAAATGTTTTATAGGTGCAGTTTTGTCATTATCTACTTGGATTTCTTTGTTCATGAAAGTGTGTGAAGTGCTTTTTACCTTCGTCAGTTTTTATCGAAAGATGTTTAAAACAATCAAAATATCAAAAGTTAAAAAAGATTATTTATCTTTCGACGACTGCAATTTACAATACTTTTTTAATTATATTGTTATAACAAAAGTTATATGTTATTTTAACCTGAATTCTTATAATTTGCGCTTAATCTAAAAATAATAATTACAACTACTGTGACCTAACTATTTGATAATCAGTTTTGGAAATTAATTGCGGCAAAATAACAAACAGTAGATAATTCAAATGATTTTAATGAAAAGCATTTAAACTAATTCAAAGTTTAATAAATAGAACATTACATAAAAACTATTTCACTTGAAAGTACTAATTACTGGTTTTGAACCATTTGGTGGAATGCCTGTAAATCCATCGCAAGTAATAGCAGATTCCTTTAAAGCAACAACAATTCAAACCAATTTTGAATTAGATATTCTTAGCAGCGTTTTACCTGTTGATTTCAAAGAGTCTGGAGAATCAATAATTACATTAGTTAAAGAGAATAAGCCAGATTTGGTATTGGCTATGGGGGTAGATTTAGCAAAGTCATCAATTGAATTAGAGAAAGTTGCACATAAAAATCTAGAATATTTATCTTCGGAACTACTTGAATTGGTCGATCCTCATATTGATTTGGATACACTACCTGATAATTTTTACACTAATATAAATTTAGATGTTGTCTTAGAAAGAGTTGTATCCAAAGGCGGAAGGACAATTATTTCTGACGATACAGGAATGTATGTTTGTAATCATATTTATTATTTACTAAAATTATTGACAGACTCATCATTTCCTGAGATGAAGAGTCTTTTTGTTCATCTTCCATATCCGTATCCTTATTATATCGAGGAAGCTTACATTAATCCAGAATATAAGATTAAGGATATTCAAGAAGATGTGATTAAAATACTTAGCGAAATTTTACAATTAATGATTGATGATCACCTTTTATCTTAATGATTATTCTGAATTAAATGGAATCGTAATAAGGGCCATGTTCTCCTTTTGAATTATAGAAACACTCAATTGCTCTTGGTATGTCATTGTAGAAAAAATATACATTTCCTAACAAGTAATAATCAAAAGTAGAATTGGGTTGTAGCATAAATAGTTTATTGGCATAATAATAGAATTCGTCTTCACTTCCATTGTGATACAAAAGCATGCACAATGATGCTAAAAGCTTCAAATCTAAAGGTCTAAATTTTAGTGCTCTTTTATAATAATAAGCTGCATCATTGTATGCTTCAACTTCTACCTTATACCTACCCATTTCAATTAATAAATTAGAATTATTAGGGAAAACAGAAATGCCATTTAATAAGGTGTCTTCACATTTCTGTAATTGATTAAGTTTAAGATAACAGAATGCTACATCGATAAAGTGATCTGGTGTGATACAATTTTTTTTAATAGCATCTTCTAATAAATGGCTAAAAATAATAAGTGCTTCATGATATTGTTCTAGTTTTAGCAAAGCCTCTGCTTTATTTTCTTTTATTAATTCTAAATATTTGAGATAACTTTTATTACCACTTTCTAGTGTTTTATTTATTGCTTGCTCTAAAGCATTTTTAGATGTTTGGTAATCTGATAAATGGTATGCTGCACCTCCCAACCCCCTCCATGCTCTTGGGTCGTTAGGGAATTTCTCTATTGATTCTAAAAAGATATTTTTTGCTTTAACTAGTTTGGTTTTATTTTTTTCCTTTTGTCCTAATTCAGCATAGAGTACTCCAAGAGATATAAAAGGTGTTATAGAATCGACATTCAATTTTTTGCAATCGTCAATTAAAACGAGTAGTCTTTTATCTAAATTGGGGTATTCATTGAGATGTCTATGTTTAAAGTTTTCAAAATCTGACATTAAGGTCTTTCGATCCTCATCTAAAATTTTATGTACTGAAACCTCATCTTCAAAATCTTTTCCGTCAGGTAAATTTGTCCAAGGTGTAAAACTACTACCAAAGTGTTTTATTAAATCATTGATACTGTTTTTGTATTTTTTATGAGTATCATATAATTCTATATTAGAAAAGTCGAAATAAAGCAATAAATTTTGTCCTTCAAACAATTCTTTTTCTACTTGTGTTTTTAATTTATCTTCGACTAAACAGATAATCAATTTTTTATTAGGATTATTTCTTTGCTGTTCTATAAAATAAGAAATCTCTTTTTGAACAAAGAATGACGTTCTTGAACTGGAGCTGTCTAATAGCAAGAAATGATTGGCTAAATCAATCTTAGTATAGATGTTTTTAAGCAAATGAAAGTTCTCTTTTTCTGCATTATTCCGATCTCTCCAAATACCTAAACTAGATCTTACTAAATCGTAATATATTCTCATAGCTATAGCTTGATCTTTCCAAGAATAGCTAAAAAAAATTGGCTTAGTAATAATTTCTTTTGTCATTTTAGTTTACAGAAAATTTAATAGGAGTCTTAATATTATTATAGATGTTTTCTTTAGTACGTTGAACTTGCTTTAAAAACGTATTCCATTGCAATGGATAATTTTTCTTGACATAACGGAAAAACGCAGCATATCTCATTGTCTGAATAGTAGCATTCATTACTGCTGGATTATAGTTATAAATGTGCTGGTTGTTCGCTTTCATACCTTCTATTAGACAGCCATGTATATAGACTTCCTCTTCTTGTTCTAGTATTAATTCAAAATTTATATATTTCATACTTTGTAGAATTGATTCTCCTTCGCCAAGTTTTCTGGTTGAATTTTCGTACAGATTATATAAAATTTCAATATCTTTATTCAACTCAGCAGCTATCATGCTAGAGTCAATTTTATAGCTAATGTCGTATCTGTCAAGAGGAGTATATTTTTCCTTTCGTTTTTGTTTTTTCTTCCATTTTTTGTAATAATTATTTACCGCTTTATGGTAAGCAATATCCTTTTCTATTATGAAGAGAGAATCAATAATACGTCTTGCTCTCATAGTTGTATCTTTCTTTGCAATCTCTTTTAAATTTAGAATATCTTTATAAGGAAATTTATTTTTTAATGATTTTGGAATTTTAATTTTTTTTAGTTCTTTTTGCAGTGCTTCAATGTATTCTGTTTCAACATAGATATAATACAAATTATCTACTATTCTTTCAACTTCTTTCTTGTTCCAAGAAAATCGTTCTTCTAAATAAATTTCTTCTATTCTATTAAGCTGTTTATTATTTTTAATTGAACAACTGTCCAACATTTTGATCTGTTGAGTGTAATCAAAAACATACTTCAAATAAGCTTGTGGATCAATAGTCGTAGAATTGAATAAGAAATATGGTTCTCCTGTAATTAGTAACTGATTATTACTAGTAGTAAATTCAACGTTGCTATCATAATCCGTTATGATATACGATTCAGAAGGCATAAATTCTTTTATTTCTTTTAGTTGTTCGAATGCATAATTATACTTATGTAATTGTGAAGAATCTGGCAATAATTTATCTTCTCCTGTACCAGCAACAATTTTAGGTTTTGAAGAATTTTGATAATACTTTTTAGGTAAATTCCACAATGTTCCAGATGTGTCCGCAAGAAGCATATCTGCATGGAATAAACGTAAACCAAGCAGTGTATTAGCTACTGATTTGTGGTATACAATTGGTGTTTTATCTAGGGAAATATTTTGACCATAAATTGAAACTAAAGCAGTGTACTCACTATCTACATAATTTGCTATTGGTATTAGTTGCCAATCTGGTATTTTTGCTGTTACAAAATAATCATCATCAGAGTATAAAGATACTTTTAATCGGTTGCCATCAGTAGATGAAGAATCATAAGAAAGAATAATGGTATCTATAATTAAGTCTTTCTCTGGCTGGGCTATTTGTTCAAAAGAGATACCGCCAACTCTTTTTACCATTCTTAGTGATTTGGGACTTCCTGATATTTTAAGAATGTTTTTCTCTGCTATTCTTCCATTTCCAGATGTAATATTATATTTACCAAAAAGGTATTTGTCAGGAGAGTTGTTATCTTGGCAAAATAGTAATAATGGAATTAGAAATATAAAATAAAAAGAATAATACTTTTTCATGATTTAATGAGGTTGTGAAAGTTATCTATATAGTATTGTATATACAAAGGTATTGAGGCTTGAATAAACTTGCTCTATAACTTTTGTTATATATTTGTAACAATAAATATTCACTAACTTTATGCTTTAATTAACTTTTTAAAATAATTGATAATGAGTACGAATAGACACAAAGTTTTTGTAAGCTACCACCACGCAAATGATCAAGGTTATCGTAACCAGTTTGAAAATTTATTTACTAACACCCATGATATTATGGTAACTAAATCAGTACAGATGGGGGATATTGATCCAAATTTGAAAACAGAGACAGTACGTCAAAAAATTAGAGATGAATATCTACGAGATAGCACTGTTACTGTAGTACTTATAGGGAGTGAAACATGGAAACGAAAGTATGTAGATTGGGAGATTGGCTCAAGCTTAAGAAACACTCAATTTAATCCTCGTTCAGGCTTGTTGGGCATATTATTACCTTCTCATCCCGACTATAATACAGGAAGGTATACTCCTAGTTTAATACCACCAAGACTGCATGATAATATAAGATGTGGTTATGCTAAAATTTATAACTGGTCAACAGATCCTAGAGAAGTTCAAGGATGGATACATGAAGCTTTTAATACTAGGAATAGGCAAAATCCTGATAATTCCTATGATTCTTTTGTCAATAATCGTTCAGGAAATGGCTGGCAATAAAAAATGGCTGGCAATAAATAATCAACTTACACACTATGAGATACGATGGATTCATTTCCTATTCCCACAAAAAAGATAGAGGCTTTGCGGAATCGTTACAACGCACTCTTCATACGATAGCAAAGCCTCTCTTCAAACCTAAGGTATTGAATGTTTTTCGAGATGAGACTAACTTAAGCGCTAGTCCGCATTTGTGGGGAGATATTGAAAAGGCACTAAGTCAATCTAAGCATTTAATTTTTTTAGCATCACCTAAAGCCGCAGATTCAAAGTGGGTCAAAAAAGAAATTAACTATTGGTTAGAGCACAAATCAATAGATACATTGATTCTTGCAATTACTAATGGACAATTTAAGTGGAACGATGAACATAATGACTTTGATTGGGAACATACAACAGCTATTCCTGTTGTCTTAAAAGGGAAGTTCAAAGGAGAACCTTTTATAGTTGATTTTAGAAAGCCAGACGAATCTAAATCAGATAAATCAAAATTATTTGAGAAGTATGCTAAGATCGCTGCTGTACTTCATGAAAAAGAATTTGATGAATTATTTGGTGAAGATATTAAAGTTCAAAGAAGAAATAATCGAATCAAAAATGGTGCAATATTCCTACTTGCATTATTAACTTTGTTAGCAATTTTTTTTTGGAATAAATCGGAAAAAAATAGGAAAGCTGCTGAGATAAATGAAGAGAAAGCAAAGCGCGAAGCTATAATTTCTAAATCGAATGAATTGAATGCTCGAGCACTAGTTGACAAAGAAAATGATCCAACTAAGAGTTTTGCTTTAGCTAAGGAAGCTTACAGTTTGAATCAAGACAATAAAGATATTCTGAATACGATTTATGGCATTCAATACAAAGATGTTTTTAGCTATAATGATGAACTTTACTCTACTCCTTTTTATAATGATTTATTTAAGTCTGATGAATATGATGTTTTAACTCAATATTCAAAATATTCCAATCATTTTATTGTATATAAAGATAAAAGTTTGTTGCTATATGACTATTCACAGGATTTAATAGATTCTGTTGGATATACTAATAAAATCGGTGATATTATTTTTTTAAATAAGGATATTTTCTATACCTATAGTGATGTTGGACAAATAGAAAAATGGACATTGGGTAATAATAAATTGAAAATGGTTCATTCTTATTCTAGTAAGATAAAATCTATAGCAGCGATAGCTATATCTGAAAAAGATGAAACTATTGTTGTTTCTGATGAAAGGGGGAATTTGGTCATATATCGAAATGGGAAGTTGGATATCCAAAGAAAGTTTAGTGAAGGAATATATGATATTGATATTTCTAAATCCAATCAATATATATTAATTGTATTAGGACATAGTACTAAGTTATTAGATTTCAATTCATTGGAAGGAATAAATGAATACAATATTAAAACAAATGATGGTGGAAGAGGCTTTAATCCATATTTTAAAGATGCAACATTCATTGGTGATGAATATGTAATAGTAGGATTATCTAATGGAAAAATACAATTGTATGACATCAAGGGAAATAGAATTTTATATCAAGGAGCGCATACCGATTTTATCACAGATATTAAGTATTCGTCCTCAAATATGATTAGTACCTCTAGAGATAGGACAATAAAAGTTTGGGAAGTGTCAAAAGATGTAGGGTTAAATCAATATTTTATTGACGAATTAGTAACCTTGTCAGGACATGAAGATGATATTACTGAAATTGATTTTGTTGTAAATTCCAATCAAATTATTAGCCACTCTTCAGATGGGAACATAAAGTTATGGGACTTAGAAAAATATAGAATACCTAGTATAGATTTAAAAGATTCTATTAGTCCAAGTCATATCGCTGTAAAAGATAAAGAAAAAATTATTGTGTCAACAAATTATGGGTTACTGCTAGACTGTCGACTTGATGGACAAAGATTTATGATACAAGATACTTTATATAAATATGAAGATCGAGTATCTTTTATAAAATACATAGATGAGAAGAAAACTCTATTGTCTTCATCTCATGATGGTTCATTTCTAATCCATAAATTAGGCAGTTCGTTAGATAATTATCTGAAGGCTAAGATTGATTTTGCTATTAGTAGTATGTCTTGTGATACCGAACTTCAATCAATTATTACAGCTTCACATGATAGATATTTACGGTTATGGTCGGTTAGCGATAATTCAATATTAATAAAGGATTCTTTAAAAATAAATGAAGAAGATATACAGCATGTAACGTTATCTAAAGATGGAACTTTAGTATTTGTGATGATAAATGACAATAAACCTCGTTTATATGATTTGTTAAATGGTGATTTCTCTTCTTGTGATACATTACCTGAAATAAGTTCTTCTGTAGGAAATGCTGATATATCTGAAGATAATAATTTTATTGCATTTACAACAAGAACAGGATTTTCTTTATGGAAGAAAAATGCAAAGAATATTTTTGAAGAAGAGTTTAGTGTTTTATCGAATGAAGATTATTTTACAAGAGTGATTATCGAGAGTGACACAAAAAAAATCCTAGCAAGTAGAAGTTCAGGAAAAGTCGAAATTTGGGATTTTGACAAAAATAAAATCTTTGATATATATCTTTATATGGATCAATTTAGAGATAATAGAAAACATCAACATATTCAGGATGCAGGTTTTTATAATCAAGGCAAATCTTTTTATACACTGTCAAAAAATAAGCTTAGATTTTGGAATATAACTTCTGATGAAGCTCAATAGTATACAAACTCGAATTTGCTTAATTGAAACGGAGTATTTCTACAATTGTTGGTTTTTATCTTTTTAACATATAAGAATGGGCATTTAGAAAAAGTAGGAAATCAAGATATATACTCGTTCGCAGCACTAATTCTATATTCTAACCCGTTTCCAAACATTTCTCAACCAATAAAAACGCTTGTAATCACGTAGAAAAAATTCCAAAAGAATATCCTCGTGTTTAAACGGTTTTTATCAATTATGAACAACCTAACACTACCGACTGTAATATTTCTTATTGCATAACATTTTTCTTACATTTGGCAAAGTACATATACATACTAGCAAAGACTATTCAGAAGAGAAAACATAGAACTCACAAAGAAGTAATCTACGTTTACAAAATCTTGTCTATTTTATTTGCTACAATTATTAGTTTACACAAAATTGCTTATTGAAATTATTGTGCGAATGAATAAACACATACTAACTCTCATTCTGTCATTATCCATTCCTTTATGGATGAATGGCGAGAATATTGACAGTCTAAAACTAATTGTCAATGAATGCTTAACCGACTCATGTGTAAGTCAGAGGTATTATACAATTGCTACACATTATCTTCAAAGAAATCCAGATTCTTTATTTCTTTACTGTGACCGAAGTTTTGACTTTGCTAAACAATGTGATAACAAAGACCTACAGTTTAAATCACGACTACTCAAGGTGATGTATTACTCAAGAAATAGAGAATTTGAGAAAAGTGATAGCCTTTATCAAGTCTTAAAAGAAATGACTCCCGTCATTTCACCAAAATTACGAATGTATCTGACTGCTGCACTTGCTAACTATTACTTCAGATCGGAACAATATGATTCTGCTAAAGTATATTATCAACAATCAATCGTTAATTTAGATACTTCTGATACTGATTACTATCGATCTAAAGGTGGCTTATATACGAATGTAGCAGTTGTAGAAATGAAAGAATGGAGGTTTAAGGATGCTTTAATCTATTTGAAAAAAAGTGAAGAGCTACTAGATAGTATAAGCAATGTAAAACCTGAGGAAAAATTTAACATTTATAATACATTAGGGAATTTATTAAAAAGAACTAAGGACTTTGAATCAGCATTAACTTATTATCAAAAAGCCTACAGGGTTGCTTATGATTTGCCTAATTTCAAGTATTCAAGCTTGGTGAATCGGGTACAAATTTATGCTATGCAGAAAAACATGGATTCACTCGAAATTTATATTAATGTTTTAACTGAAGGCAAACCTTTAATGGATAAAACAACTATTTGCTTAGTTGAGTCTTTAAAAACAAGGTATTTTATACTGACGAATAATATTGATTCTGCATTGATCCATAATCAGCTATTTAAGGATTGTATTGAGGAAAGCAAAATGAATACTCATACTAGGACTTTTTATATTAATGCTGCGACAATTAATTTATTAGAGGAAAATAAGGGGAAAGCTTTAAGCAATTTTCGAAAATCTTTAGAAAGTATTGAGGGAAAAAAAATACTACTACCTTATGGACATTTAGATATCCTTGAGGAAATTGTAGAACTATCAATCGCTATAGAAAATCCAAAAATCCTAAACGATTTTGAAAGGTATAAATTAATAAAGGATTCTGTTAATAATATCGTTATTGATCAAGAAATACAAAAGTGGAAAATTGAGTATGAGACAGAAAAAAAGGAAGCCCAAAACCAGTTTCTTCAAAATGAAAAGGAATTGCAAAAAGCAATTATCGGACAACAAAAAATTACACTTTACGGTGGTGCTTTAGCGGTATTACTTTTAATTCTTTTAAGTTCTATTTTATGGAAACGAAGCAAAGAACGTAAAGAAACCAACTTATTGCTCCAAGATAAAAATGAAAAGATCGAGCTCCTAAACCAAGAGTTAAGTCACCGTGTGAAAAATAACTTAGCAATGGTTGCTAGCTTATTGAGATTGCAAGGCAGACGGCTAAATAGTGAAGAAGCTAAACAAGCAATTAAAGAAGGGGAGATGCGAATCGAGGCAATGTCACTGGTACACCGAAAATTGTATGTTGGTCAAACGGAGTTCATTAATATAAATGAGTATTTAACCGAATTATGTGAACGCCTAAAACAAACATATCCTTTGGATCAAAAAATAATAACAATTGACTTGGATATAGAGGATGTGATGCTAGATGCTGAAACAGTAGTTCATATTGGTTTAATTGTCAATGAACTAGTCACCAATTCGTTCAAGTATGCTTTTGAAAATGTTTTGCAACCATTGATTCAAATTGAATTAGAGGAAAGAGAACCATATAAGTACCAATTGAATTATCAAGATAATGGTAAAGGTATGCCTCAAGAATTTGATTTGACGACGACGAAATCATTAGGAATAAAATTGATTCATACCTTAACAAAACAATTAAAAGGTTCTATCGATATTGAAAGTAAGAATGGTGTTTGTGTACAAATAGATTTTGAGAAAGAAAAATTATTGACTCCATGAATGCCCTTAAAATTCTAATAGTTGAGGATAACCTGATCCAAGCACAAGAGCTAGAAGAACAGTTGCTAGACTTTGGATATGCAATTACAGATAATGTGTCTAATGGTACTGATGCATTAATAGCTTTTAGGCGACGACTACCTGACTTGGTGATTTGCGATATCGGTCTTGACGATAGTAATAAAGATGGAATTGAATTGGTAAAGGCTTTTAATAAAATAGTAAAAGTTCCTATTATCTTCTTAACAGCTTTCGGTGATACCAAAACGCTTGAAAGGGCAAAAGCCGTCAATCCGGCCTACTATCTAATTAAACCATGTAATCAAATGCAGTTACAAGTTGCAATTGATTTTGCTTTAGATAATTTTACACATCGGAAAGAAGCAGCAATAGACCATTCACTTTCTTTTCATACCGAAACAACTTCTTCTATTTTTTCGAATAATCATTTTTTCTTTGTCAAAGATAAAGATAAATACTGCCGAGTAACGATAAACGATATTTTGTGGGTCGAAGCAGACGGCTCTTATGTAAAGATCGTAACAGAAGAAGAAATCTTAACCGCTACGATGAATTTGAGTAGTTTTTTAAAACAAATAACAACGCAATTACTGATAAGAATACATCGCTCATATGCTGTCAATTTTCAAAAAGTCACTTCTTTTGACAAAGATAGCCTCTACCTTTTATACAAGGGAAAGTCCAAACAGTTTTCCGTAGGCAGAACATATCGAGATACTTTTAGTAAGAAGCTGCCTCATCTAAAGTCAGATTGATTAGCGTTTTCTTCTCATTCTATGCCATTCGCAAAGAAAATACATGCTTTCAAAAAGAACACCTAAATTTTATCTGTTCATATGATACTTTTAAGTGCTTTTTGAAACTAAAGTTTGTACTCAACCATGTTGATTATGAAATAAATAACAATATGATTTTATTTGTAATATTATTGTTTAATTTTATGTGTTATTTCGAGTACTAACCTATTTACAAACACAAAACGTACCCTCTTATGAAACTAAAGTATTTTTGTTTAATTCCTTTTTTATTTTTTACAGCATCTATTTATTCTCAAATACAGAGCCTGAAAGAATGTTATTTAAATACAGAACCGATAAATATGTTATGTAATGATAAGATTGTTTTCCCTGTAATCATTCATTATGTATATGAGAGTGATGGTGGAGGAGTTAATTATGATGAAGATGAAATTGTCGATTGTGTCGAGAATGTTAACTATCCTCTTAATGATGCTTTTTCATCAATAGGAGTATCTTTTGTTAAGCATAATGTTGAGAATATAATTTACAGTGATGATTTGTATGATTTTGGAATAGAATGTAGCGTGTTTGGTGGTAATGATGATATATTACTTTATGATGAGATAAATAATTTCATGAATGAACAAGGTCTTGGGAGTGGTAATAATTATTTTCACCTTGTAGTATTACCAGATAATTTGTGTTTGGGCTTAAAAAATCCTGGGGGACTTATTCTGCCAGATATTGGTGGAAATATCATTTTAGCTAAGTATCAGCATCTAAAGTCTTGGCATTATAAATTACCACATGAATTTGGTCATGCTTTTGGTTTGTATCATGTATTTGAAGAAAATGTAGATTTTTCATGTACTATTGCTTGTAATAATTTTGAAAATCAAGATGATGGAATTATTGATACGCCTTGTGGTAGAATAGATAAAACACACCTTAATGAGCAACCAAATTGTAATTGGTATCCTAATAATGAACCAAATCTAACTTTTGAAGATTGGAATATAGGTGTCAAGAACATTATGAATTATTCACAGAAGAGTGATAATGGTTACGATTGTAGGGATGAGTTTACAGAATTACAAAAGACTAAAATGATAGATGTTTTATACGAGGAGCATTTTGATAAAGCAATAACTAGTGTTACTCAGTTTAGTAATAATCCTGTAAGAGTAAATGATGGAATCGCCATTTATGGAGGCTCTCCAAGTGAGCCTGATAATTCAATAACAGTACGTTTTGATATTCAATCTGGTCCTTTATTTAATACTGGAGGAAACTTGGAGTTAAAAAAAGTTTTTGTAAATGGAGTTTTATTAGATAATGATGATAATTGTGATAATCATAATGATTATTTAACTTCTCTTACTTCAAGTTTAACTCCTAATAGATATTTCTTTAGAATTTTAAATTTACCACCTTTTATATCGAGTTCTATAGGAAATAATAGTACGGACATAACATTTGTATTAACTAATGGTTCTAATACTACTGTTGTTAGAGGAACTGATATGATTTATTTTGCGAACCCTCAGTCTTATTCTGATATAGTAAATTATGATGGAGAGGAAAAACCTGCCATTCTTGAATCAATAGAAAAAGGCATTTTTAAAGGAATTAATAATCAATTTCTACCTAATCATTACCTTACATATGCTCAAGCCGCAAAAATAATATGTACTGTAGGATTAAAATCTAAAAACGGTTTTGGTCTAGATTTATCTCCTAACGCTACTCCAAATCCTTTAGATGGATGCCATTGGGCTTATCCCTATGTGCAAACATTGATAAATAAAGGTGTATCTTTAAATGGATTTCAAGATAATGCAATTATACCATATGGAACATTATGTTATTATATATTAAAGACATTTTTACTATCGCCTAATAATTCACAGATCAATGAATCTAGATATGAAGTAATTGTTAATGGGGTATACGATGAGGAAGTGGAAAAATTACAAAATATATTTTTATCAAGAATAGATCAAGACGGTTTTGGACATATCGAGCCTTTAAGAATAGCTGCAATATTTGATAATACAACATATGATCAGGCTACATTTACTATTGATAGTAATCAAGGTGTAGAAAGAGCAGATGCAGCTTATATAATGGTTAATTTATTTAGACTTTTAGAGAGTCAGAATCAGAGTAATTTAGGTTTATTATCCCAAACGGATTTATTAGATTGGAATGTAGTAGGAGGTAAGTTAGATATTGGTTCAGGTCCAGATGAAACCACTCAAGAGATACAAACAGGTTCAGAATTTATACACAGTAATGAGACACTAACACTTACATTATCAGAAGAAGATTATAACGGAAATCCAGTCGCATTTTATTGGACTGTAAAAGGTGGAACTTTAGAGCCAACTGTTCCTAGTTCTTTTAACGAGGTAATATTTACACCTCCCCCTGTTAGTGTTGTTACTACATTTGATCTTTATATTTGGGTAGGGAATACTGAAGGAGAGTATGCAGAAGGGGTATTGAGCATAGTAGTTTCTCCTAATACACTACCACCCATAACTCCCACTATACAAGCCTCAAACATCACCTTCTCCAATATCACAAATAATTCTGTCTATGCGAACTGGACAAGAGGAAATGGAGAAGGTGTAATTGTTACCTGTACCCCCTGCGGTCAAGCTATTTCACCTCCAGTAGATGGAGTGTCATATGCTAGTAACTACCAATACCCACTAGCACCAACAATTGGAAATTCAAGAGTGATCTATAAAGGTACGGATGACAATCGAGTAGTTTTTGACCTTGCTCCAAGTAGTTGTTATATCATGACAGCCTATGAGTTTAATGGAAGCGGAAGCAATACACTTTATCAAAGGAATAGTCCAGCGCAAGGAACCTTCAATACTTTAGGAAGTTTTGCATTGGATTTTGAATGGGATCCAGTTGTCATTGTCGAAGACGAACCAATTGACTTTACTTGGATATCTTCACTTGGTGGATTGTCTTCTGAAAATTGGACTTTTGAAGGAGGTACACCAGCTTTTCAAAGTGGCAGTGCCAATAATATTTACTTTTATAATCCAGGAGTTTATACCGTTACTTTAGAAGGTTATTATGGTCCCACCAATCAATGGGAAACCGTAACGAAGCAAATAGAAGTCTTACCAGCAAGTACCTATGCACCAGATTTTACATTTAGCTACGCAAACGTAAATCCAAGTCAAATAAAACCTGGAGGAAATATTGAAGTAAATTGGTCTGTTGTCAATCAAGGAGTAGATGTTTGTCGAGTAACTTGGATAAATTATTACTTATCTACAAACAATACTTACGATGGTTCCGATACCCAGTTTACACAATTACCAAATGACTACCAAGGAGATGTACTAAGTGGTGGTCAATCGATATCAGGCTCACGGACGCTTAATATACCTTCGAGTACCTCCACAGGAAACAAATATATATTGCTAGAAATAGAATCAGAAGCACCAAACTATGGAAGTGCAGAAATAAATTTCAATAATAATTGGATAGCTATTCCTTTAGAGGTCGTTCCACAGATTGTTGATCTTACGATGCAAAATATTTCAATCTCTACTTCCACCGTATCTTCAGGAGAACTTTTTGATGCTACAGTTACTTTTACCAATGTTGGTAACATGTCTTGTTGCATTGGAGATCCATGTATTGATTATAATATTTTCTTATCAACGGATAATGTTTGGTCACCTGATGATGGTGATTATAGTAATGGATTATATATCAATGATGGTTATTGGTGTGTATCTGACTATCATGTAGATACTCCAGGTGAAACATTGGATCATACCCGAACCATTTCTACACAGGATATTACGGCTTCAGGAAATTACTACCTTATTTTTGTTTTTGATACAGATAATGATGTCATTGAAGGCAACGAGAATAATAATGTCTTTGCTGTTCCACTAACGGTTTCTAATCCTAATCAACCAACCGTTCAAGCATCTAATCTAAGTTTAGCAAGTAAGACCTCTAATTCGGTAACCTTAAATTGGTCTGGTGGAAATGGAAGTGGGGCTATTATTATGGCTCAGAAAGAAGGTAATTATTTTAACCCCGTAGATGGCTATGATTACACAGCAAATACCAACTGGAATAATGCTGGTAGTTATATTATACCTGACAATGGGAATCCTTATGATTTTATTAAAATCGTTTATGAAGGAAATGGAAATCAAGCGACTATAACTGGATTAAGTCCAGAAACAACTTGGTACTTTAGTTTATTCGAATACAATAGTTCGGGCACGAGTAGAGATTATTTGCAATCCGATTATGAAACATTGGCAGTACATCTAGGTGGAAACCAGGCAAACACGACGACTACATATTTAGATGGTGATATTAATAACCTAGAAATAATTATTTATGACATTGTTGAAAACGATAATGCAATATATGTTTTTGGTACAGATGGTTTTTTCTTAAAGAGTATAGATGATGGTGACTCTTATGAAATGAAAAGATTAGGAAACGGAAGTTTATATATGCATGATGTTGAAGTGATAAATGATTTTATCATTGCTGCTAATGCAGACGAACGAGTTTATGTTAGTACAGACGCAGGTGAAACTTGGAATACTTATCATGTTACTCTAGATGATAAAAGTTCATTTACACTACATTCTATTGATGAACAAACACATCTTATGAGTATAAGAGAAGGTGATGTAGATGCGTCGATTTATCGTTCTTTAGATGGAGGACAATCTTGGGGTAGAGTGCATAATGGTACTACTGCAATATATGATATAGAAAATCATCCTGAAGGGACAATTTGGGCATGTGGAGAAGGAGGAATCTTATTAAGAACCTATAATGATGGTATTACATGGACAGCCGTTTCTAATAATTTACCAAGTTCAGCGTACTTATATCAAATGCAATTCATTTCTGAAACGATAGGCTTTATACGATCAGATGAATACTTATATAAGACAACAGATGGTGGAAGTACTTGGAATTCAATTTTACCTGTTTCTTATGTTCAAGCTAGAGATCATTCTTTTGTTTTTATTGATGCTAATGTTGGATACTTGTTAGATAAAATAACAAATACCGTTCACAAAACGATTGATGGAGGAAACACATGGACATCCTTTTTATCTTATACTGATGCGTATAATATCGGATTAGTTGCTGGAAACAATGATAATGTATTTCTGTATGGTGGACACATTACAGAGTTTGATGCTTGTACTTTTACAACCTATTATGAGGATAACGATAATGATGGTTTTGGAAATCCTTCAAATATGATTGAAGCTTGTTCTCCGCCTTCAGGCTATGTAAGTGATAACACCGATTGTAATGATAATAACGCTACTATTTATCCTATACAAAGTGAAGCCTGTGATGGTATTGATAATAATTGTAATGGTCAAGTAGATGAATGTTGTACAGTTTATTATCAGGATAATGATGGCGATGGCTATGGAAGTGGTATTGCAACAACAGCTTGTTCTCCACCAAGTGGCTATGTAACGGTTAGTGGCGATTGTAATGATAATGATGCATCAATAAATGTGAACTCTAATGAAGTTTGCGATGGGGTAGATAATGATTGTGATGGACAAATAGACGAAGGAGTGACAACAACTTATTACGAAGATAATGATGGTGATGGCTATGGTAGTAGTATTGCAACACAAGCATGCTCGCAACCTAGTGGATATGTTAGTGTAAACGGTGATTGTAATGATGCTGATAGTGCAATTAATCCTAGTGTGAATGAAGTCTGTGACTATTTAGATAATAATTGTAATGGACAAATAGATGAAGGAGTGACTATAATCTTCTATCAAGATAATGACGGCGATGGATATGGTAGTAATATTACATTCGTAGGTTGTACGTTACCTATAGGATACTCAACTATTGGAGGCGATTGTAACGATAATGATTCGACAATTCATCCGAATGCTGGAGAACCATGTGATGGAATAGATAATGATTGTAGCGGAACAATTGATGATCCGACATTAATAGATTGTGCTTGTTTGATGGTTACTACATTAAATGATTCAGGTGATGGCTCTTTAAGAGAAGCAATTAATTGTGCAAACATAAATCCTGTTCCAGATGTAATTAAGTTTGATTTATCTGGAGCCGAACCTTATACTATAACGATCAATTCCCCTCTTCCAATATTAACAGATAATGGAACAGTAATAGACGGAACAACTCAACCTAATAATACTACTTGGTGGGGTGTTACATTAGAAGGTAATAATACGTTGAGTGATGGTTTAAAAATACAGGGAGATAATTGTGAAGTATATGGAATGCGAATACAAAATTTTGCTAATGGTATTTATATAAGTGGAAATAATGCTATGATAGGAGCTTATCCTAAGCGTAATTTTATTATGTCAAATAGTCAAAATGGTATCTATCTCAATGCTGCTCATAATGCAATTATAAAATCCAATTATATAGGTACTGATATTCTCGAAACTAAGGATTTTGTAATGGGAAATCAGGAAATTGGAATCAAAGTAATAAACTCTAATAATGTTCATATTGGTGGACTAGCTAACCGAGAAGAAAACAGAATTGCAAATAATGGTGTAGCTATACAAGTCCAAGGAAGTACTGAAAATTATATTGTTCAAAATCTAATGTTCTGCAATAATGAGGCAATTGAATTTATGTCATCTGCCGTCAATAATGGAAAGTTACCGCCAACAATATTGAATGCAACTTCATCTGTAATAAGCGGAACAAGTTCACCAAACGATTATATTGAAATCTTTAAACAAGATGCGACAGATTGTTCAGGCATGGCTTGCCAAGGTAAACGATTAATTGGTACATGCTATGCAGATGCTTCAGGTAATTGGGTATTTAATGATACCTATTTAGAAACTGTAATTGATGGTGATGCGGTAGTTGCCATAGCCACCGATGCTAATGAAAATTCATCTGTTTTTTCAGATTGCGAACTGGTTCTTACGGCACATTGTAATCCTCCAACTGCTAATGCTGCTCTTGCAATTAGTGGTAATGTTGTAAGGCTAAATTGGAATGAAGTAAGTGGCTCTGAACGTTACAGAGTCCGCTATCGTGAAATAGGTGGAGCTTGGATTGAAGTCTTGACTGCTGCTGATGAAACGTTCCGTTTTCTTAATGCATTAGAGTTAAATACAGCATACCAATATCAATTAAAATCACTTTGTTCTTCTGTTAATTCTATTTGGTCTTCAACGTATACGTTTACCACATCATCAGAAGTATGTGATCTACCTTTAAGTTCGACGACGACTCTTTTAAATAATACGGATGTAACGATTAGTTGGACTACACATGCTAATGATATAAAGTATAAGTTGAAATATAAACCATCTTCAAATACTAGTCCTTGGGTAGAGTACACTAGTCTTAGTGTACCCTCTAAAACAGAAGTAGGCTTATCTTCAGGAATAGAATATAAGTATAAGATTAAGACAAAATGTGCAGGAGGTTGGACACAATGGTCATCTAATTATTTCTTTACAATGTCAAATAGTTTACAAAGTAATGGAAGAACTAACAATGAAGAATCTGGTAAATTATTTACAACTAATACTAAACTATCACCGAATCCAGCGAAAGATGAATTAAGTGTGAATTTTGATAATGAAGATTTCAGAATAATTCGAATATTAAATGTAGATGGTAGAGTTTTAAGAACCATCGAAGTAAAAGAGCTATCAATTACTATAGATATTCTAGACTTTTCAAAAGGAGTATATTTTATTTCTATACTTTCTTCTAGCGGAATAATTGAAAGTCATAAATTTATTAAAATATAGCATGTAAATAAAGGGTAAGTCATTTTACAGAGATGGCTTATCCTTTATTTTTTCAATGAGTATTGAGGTATGGTAATTCTTATAGATTCTTGTGAAGTTATTCAGTTTAAAATACTTGTTTTCAGCCCTTTAAAACGTTTCCATACGCTTCCACCCCAATAAACATAAGTAAAAGCAGATAAAATCACATCCACAAAATTCCAAACGACTCTAGGCATATCTAAACCTTTTCGACTAAAAATGAAAAAAGAAGAGCCTAAATTTAGTCATTCGAATTATTGATTGACAAATACTTATTCCTATCCTGTTCCTTTTGATCAAGCCGTCGTTGTCTCCATTTGCCGAATTTATAGAAAGAGAAGCTAACGATAAGTATAGTAAGAATTAAACCAAACCATTGATACTTGGATAGCAGATTTCTGGCAACGAAAATTTTGCTATGGCTTGGTGCTTTGAATTCAATAGGGTTGGTTAATTTGAATTTGCTCATGGTGGTAAAGTTTAAATTTAGTGGAATTAATTTCTTGGATGCCGTAGTCGTAACAGAAGTAGACACGGTTGAAATGGTCTGTCATATACTCATGCGTGTGATAGTTGAAATCAAAGCTAGCTTCTTGTAATTGCTTCTTCTTGACATGGGTAAGTCGGTGCAATTCTTTCAAGATTGTCCTGTTGCGTAAAAGGATTTCATTGATTGCTTGAGTGATATGATAAATCTCGCTTTTCTGTTTATTATTGTAAGCGTTTTTGCACTTTTGAGTGCAGTATTGTGTATCACGTCTATTTGATTTGAACTCCTTTTTGCAGTTTTTACAGATGGTTTCCATAAATAAATGTATTTGATTGTTGATGTAAAATTAGCCTCTATGTCGGCTTTTATTTTGTCGTTTACGAAAGTATTCCAACGTGGCTTCTTCGAGCTTGTCTGAGACTACCGATTTATTGGAAAGCAACCAATTATCAATTTCTTCTAGATCAAAGATGAGGCGTTTGCCTTGCTTCGAATAAGGGATTTTGCCTTGATAGACTTTCTTATAAATAGTCGATTTACTACCTACAAAAGGTCTTGCTTTGATGAGACCATCTAGGTCTACGATTTTAGTCTGTGGTTCTTCAGCAACACTGCGAACAGTATTTTCTGTAAAGAATTCTTTAAGCACTTCCTTGAGGCATTCTTTGAGTTGTTTGTCAGTTATGAAATTGAATTTATCTGTCATGATAATAGATTTTTGTGAACGAATTACCGCAATATACATTCACCCCAAAATCTCAACATCATCTTTTTCAACCCTTCAAAACACTCTTTTATCCTTTTTCAAAAATTTGTTTTTTTTTACACATTTTATCACATTTTTCAATTTACGTTTTAACCTTTTTTAAGTTTTTGCATCTTTTTAAACGTTTCAGCACATTTTTTAATCTTTTACACATTTCAGCATCTTTTTGAATGTTTTTAAACATTTTTGAACATTTGAAAAGCAGATTTCAGCCAGAATTTTTATAAATCAACATCATTGAGCTTATCCATCGCTTTGATTTTTAAGTCATCTACTACCTTGGCATAGACTTGTGTGTTCTTGATATTCTTGTGTCCTAGCATCTTAGAAACGGTATAAATGTCAGTTCCAAGCGTTAGCTGTATCGTGGCAAAGGAGTGTCGAGCGCAATGAAAAGTGATTCGTTTATTGATGCCTGCATCTTTAATCCATTGGCGCATTTTTTTGTTGTTGAAGTCTGAATACTTCAAGCCTAAGAGGATTTGTTCCTCATCATCTTTACGTTTGCCGAGTAGCTTTCGAGCAGTTTTCGAAATGGGTAAGGTTTGATAGCTCTTCGTTTTTTTCTGTTTGAAACGTATAAGGTATCCAGCTTCATCATTGCCTTCTAAGTTTTGCCAAGTGAGGGCTTTGCAATCACTAAAGCGAAGACCTGTCAATGCACTAAAGAGGAATGCTTTTTTCAAGATTGGGATTTCGCATTCCGCCTTAGCTAGTCGTTTCAATTCGTCTAATGTTACAAATTCAATTTGAACTTCTTCTGATTTGATTCCTCTAATCTTTGCACTTAAATCATCTTTTATTAAGCTCCTACGATAGGCTTCTTTTAAACCAGCCTTCACTTTACTGAAGTAGGAGTTTTTGGTATTCTGTTTTAGGTCAAGCCCTAGCAAATATTCTTTAAAACCTTCAAGATGATCTAGAGTCAAATCGGATAGGTTCATATCTTGGTCGAAGTAGCTTCGCAAATAGTAAAAAGCGGATTTCCAGTTTTCATAGTTACCTCTAGAAGTATATTTCTTTTTTACCAACTCCGTGAAAAACTCATACAAGGTTTTATGCTTGTTTACATGAGTTAGCAAACCATATTGCTGATGCTTGATGTCGAAAAATCGTTTGCTTCGAATGTTTTCTGCTAAGGGAAAGATCTCTTTGTTGTGCTTTCTTTCCGCTGCATTTTTTGGATCAATGTAGAGGTATAATCCCAAATACTCTCTTCGTGTTTTCTTTCCAGTGTCAGGATGATAGATAGGAGGGTAGTAGTCTAAGTAAAGGCTAATCCTACCTGTCTTTAATTGTCGTTGTCGTAAACTTACATTAGTCTGTTTCATTGTTTATTATTTTAAAAGTGAATCAATTTTTTCTTTAGGGACATAGACAAATTTGCCAACTTTTATTTTTGGAATTTTAAACCGCTTAATGAGATCATACAATGCCTTTTCTGAAATTTGATAAAGACTAAGAATCTCATTGATGTAGTAACATTCGTCAATGTCAAAGGTTATATCTACTTCGTTTGATTGTTCCTCCTCTAGGGGGAAAACAAATAGTTCGCTAATCGATTTTTTTGAAATCAACTTTCGCCGTCCAAAATTGGCAGTTTGTATTTGACCCGATTTTGTCATGCGCCAAATTGTAGTCCGACTTACACCAAGCAGCTTACAAACTTCCTCTATGCTCAAAAACTCTTTGGCTTGGAGTTCAGTTATCGGTTGTTGAATCGTTTGCTTTGCTTCAACTTCTGTAAGCTTAATTTTCTCTGCACGCTTCCTGGCTTTGTATCCTCGTTTGGAACAATCAGCTCCGCAATATTTGGTTACAGTCGTTTTCGCAGTGAAGATCTTACCGCATTGCAAACAGCGTTTTTCAATTCTGATATTACTACTCATAAAGCATCATTTTTTGCGTAAAACAAACATGTTGCTATATGTTTCCTGATGTTTCAAACTGCTTTGCTATTCATTACTAATTAGCAGTCTAAAACGGATGTTGCTACATGTCCATCATTGTTGCACTTCGTTGCTCCATGTTGCCAGATGTTGCTGTATGTTTCAAAATTTCGCCAACTTTTGTACCTCGCTACTTTTCAGTTGAAAAGGTACATTAGAGGTACAAATACTCGGAAAATGACAACATGGAAAAACGAATAAAAGTTTCGTTTTATTCGTAATAAATTGATAATAAGATAGTTAGATGTGATTTGTTGCTTCTTTGTTTGCCGTTGTTTTCCTGCTTACTTTCCAATACAAAACTTCGAGAAAATATTTCCCAGCAAATCATCAGTAGATATTTCGCCAGTAATTTCGCCGAGGTAGCGGAGAGAACGACGGATGTCCATTGCTATAAAATCGGAAGATACGCCAGCGTCTATTCCATTGAGTGCATCACTTAGACTTTCGTAAGATTTTTCGAGGGCTTCGTAGTGGCGGGCATTACTGACAATGGTGCTGTCTAAATTTACATTATTGGATACGACAGATTTGTAGAGGCGTTCTTTTAAAAATTCAATGTTCATTTTATTGATAGCAGAGATAGGAATGAAACGATCTTCTGTGAGTAAATTATTGGTATAGTGCTCTGCTTTGGTGTAGGGATTAAGATCCATTTTGTTCGCGATGGCAAGAAAGTAAATATTATTATTGGCTAAAGCAGCGAGGTCGGCTTGTACTTCTTCAGGACTGGTTTGGATGATATCGAATACATAAATCAATAGTGCCGACTGTTGAATCTTTTCCATTGTTTTTTCAACACCAACTGCCTCTATTGTATCTTGTGCTTCACGAATACCTGCGGTGTCGATTAGGCGGAATTGTACGCCATTGATGTTGAGTACTTCTTCGATCGTGTCACGGGTTGTCCCTGCGATATCAGAAACAATTGCTCGATCTTCATTTAGCAAAGCATTTAATAATGTCGATTTTCCTGCATTGGGTCGACCAGCTATAACGGTGCTCACTCCATTTTTTATGACATTCCCTAGACGGAAAGAATCGATTAATTTTTTGAGTAGTTGCTGGATTTTAAATATAAGTTCCTTCAATTTTGTACGGTCTGCAAATTCTACATCTTCTTCTCCGAAATCTAATTCTAATTCGATGAGGCTGGCAAAGTTGATGAGTTCTTCTCGTAGATTTTGAATTTCATTCGAGAAGCCGCCTCGCATTTGTTGCATTGCAAGACTATGGGCTGAAGCAGAGTTAGAGGCAATTAAATCCGCAACAGCTTCTGCTTGTGATAGATCGAGTTGACCATTTAAAAAAGCTCGTAAAGTGAACTCTCCTGGTTGAGCCATTCGAGCACCCTTTTGAATAAATAGATCAATTAACTGTTGATGAATATACGCAGAACCATGACAAGATACTTCAATTACATTTTCTTTAGTATACGATTTGGGTGCGATAAATAATGATGCTAATACTTCGTCAATTACTCGATTATTATCATCTCTTATCGTACCATAATGGATCGTATGGCTATCTTGTTTTGTTAAATCTTTGGCTGGAAAAACTTGATTAACAATGTTTATGGCTTCGTCTCCTGAAAGTCGAATAACGCCAATAGCGCCTACTCCTGGGGGGGTGGCTAATGCAACGATGGTATCTGTAAGGTTGTGGATATTTTTCATCGCCGCAAAAATAGGTAAATAATTGGACACGGATGTAACGGAAAGGGGACGGATTTACACGGGTTTTCTTCTGAAGTAAAAAAGAAAAATCTGTGTAAATCCGTAAAAGAATCCGCTCAATCCGTGTCCCTGTATTACGTTATTGCTTAATAAAACGCTTCGTTACTTGTTCTTTTGTTTTGGTGTAAAAACTAATAGTATAAATACCAGTCGTTAAACTTGAAATATCAATCTCGTTGGTTGAAATTGTTCTCATAAGTTCTTTGCCTAATAAGGAACGAATAATTATTTGCTGAACATCCATATTACTCGTAATGTATAAAACATCTTTTGCAGGATTTGGATAAATGTTTAATGCTGTAGTAGTTCTAAATTCTGCATCAGTAGCAAAAGAATTAGGCATTGAAAATTCTGCTTTTGGCGTCCAGTTTGTAAAGCCGTTCACACACTTTGATTTAAGTTTATACTTATAGTTGACACCTGACATCAACCCTGTAAGTGTAACTGAATTCGCACTTGGGAATAATTCTGTCCAAGTCGCACCAGAAACTTTTGCTTTGTATTTTATTTTGTATTTAGAAGCATCTGGTACAGCAGGCCAAGAAATGGTAACAGAAGTACTACTGTTTACGGTTACTGTAGAGGTGCTAGGGTAGTCGCAAGTGTCGTCCGTAGTCGTGAAAAAATAACTTGATGACCAAGTAGAGTTTTCACTAACGCAATTCGCTTTTACTTGATACTCATAAGTTGTACTGTTCATCAAACCATTTAGAAAACGATAGGAAACAGAGTTCAATACTTCTGTCCAACCAGTAGAGCCACTTACTCGATAACGAACTTTATATTTTGTAGCATTGAGTACATCATCAAAATCTACTCGTGCAACATTACCACCAATTACCTCTGCACTAATATTGATAGGAACACGACAAGGTTCTAGTAACTCAATAATTGTCCGTCCATCTGCATCTGGGGTAAAGGCGATATTGTGTTCTTGTGCATTGATGAGCACTTGTAATTCGTCACGACTTGGATTCCAATGTGTAGTTGGTAAAGCATCTCCATCCATATAAGGATACAGCATGATTTTAAAATCTGGTTCAACACTATTGCTTTCTACAATAAGACGTGGACGCACATAATTCGGATTTGAATTGTAAGGATTGCCACTGAAGTAATCAAAATATTCTAAGGTATCCAAAGTTGCAGGAGGAGTTGAACCATCATAACCATTATTGTTTAATACTCGAACAAGTAAACGACGGTTACCTTCAGAGGCAGGTTCTTTAAAAATAATATCACATTGATAATTATCATCTGTTAAGTTGACAATTGTTTGATCTATTTCTAGATCACGTGCCATTTGTGCTAACCATTTAAAGTTATGTGTATTGGCATCTTTTTTCAAATCATCAACAACAAGCATGTATGGATGATCTCCTTTTAGCATCGCCACCGTACGAATTACTTTTTCCATTGGGTTGTATGGTCGCTTTACCATACGTTCGTAACGGTCAGCTTCATGCCAGTCTGCATAGTCGTAAAACGGAATGTCGAAATGAGCTTCGCTTTCATCGTTTACCAAAAAGTCATTCCAAGTCTCCGTTACAGCTTCCCAATTATCTTGGCCTAGTTTTGGATGATCATTTGTAATAGGTTGCGTTGACCAATCCCATTCCCAAGTATAGGCATAAGTTGCATCACCAGCCATAAGCGAAATATCTTCGCCAGAAGACATTTCTAAAACTGTCCCTGGTTGACGACATTTATCACCATCAGGATCTCCAACACCCATGCCCAAATCATCGATTAATACGCAGCTATGGAAATAGGTAGGTTGGAATTGACTTCCTCCATATGATTTTCGTACCCAAATACGTCCCAATGCACTTAGTGTAAAATCATTTTTATCTCCATGCGTATGTCCGCCCAAATCTTGTCGGCAATGAAATTGAGTAGCCAATGCATTTTCATCCGTCGAACTTTTCATGACACCTAGACCTCTATCGCCTGCAAAATAATCGGTTTCAATATTAGCATCTGCTTGTGCTTGCCATGAAGTACTTCCATCATAGTCTTGTGTAAAAACAGCAGCAGGGATGAGGTAATTATTATAACTATCATCAGGTCTAATTTGTTGATAAACGTAACCTGTTGATGAACTATTATAATAGGTTTCAATATAATTTCTCCATACAAAATCAATTTTAGGGTCGTTCGGAAAAACCCATTTTAGACCAACAGCATCTGCAGCAGAAAATTTATAACCACCTGTCACAGGATCATGTCCACTGCCACCCCATACATCATAAGAGGTAAAGCCTTTACCGAATGGCTGCAAAATAGCTGGCAAAAATTGATTACCATAGGCACGTACATTTGGATGACCTAATACACTATAACCTCGTTTTGCACAAGCAATCATAGTTGTAACGAATTGATAGTTTTTTCCTAATCCCTCATAGCCAGCACCTGAAGAGTACCAACCGTAGTTGATGAATGTATGTAGAGCACGCATCCAACGATCCG